>DAOWHJ010000029.1 GCA_030641485.1 Pseudomonadota bacterium | reverse complement strand
CCAAGGATGAGGATGGAGCTTCAGTTGAAGGCCCTACTAAAAACAAATTCAGTCGACGTACAATCAAATTATTACCGGTAATGTTGGATTGTCTCCGTGAACAGAATGAGATATACAAGCATTTTGGTGGTCAGTATTTTTTCGTTAGTGTGCAAGGCAGGCGAATTGATATGAATCATCTTCGTCGTAGGGTTTGGTTGCCGGCATTGAAAAAAGCAGGATTGGATAAACGTGAATTACGGCAAACCCGGCACAGCTTTGTGACTGTTGCCATGAGTTGTAATGAAAGTCCTTTATGGATCTCAAAGGTTTTGGGGCATCGCAACACGGAAATGATCATCAACGTCTACAGTAAATACGTGAAAAATGCGACGGTTGGCAACGATGGTATGGCGTTCAACGCTTCGTTAGGTTAATCATGATTAACAAGGGTGGAGGTTGTTTATGGCAAAATTATGGCAAAAAAAAGAGTTACGAAGCCTTCCTTTTACCAGGAATCTTCGTAACTCTTTGATATTATTGGCGCGCCGCAGAAGATTCGAACTCCCGGCCTCCTGATCCGTAGTCATAATTTAACCATTCATAGACCTTCCTGAATAATAACAAAACCCCTTGACATTACAATAAGTTAAATGGTACACCCTTCACAGACAATCATTTTGAATCACCCATAAATGGTGGTCAAATGGTGGTCAAAATGGTGGTCACTTTTTTAGAGGGGGAAATCATGGCAATAGAGAAAAAACTTACAGTGCCAGGGCTAAGGAAGTTATTGAAGGAAAACCTCGGAAGAGCTAGGGTTTCAGCCAAACAATACCCCGGTTTGATCTTGAATATTTCTCCTCAGAGATCAATAAAATTTTTATACCGATACCAGGTCGAAGACGCAAGAAAAGAGATGACTTTTGGTGTTTGGCGACCATTTAACGAGAAAGATAACGCACTGGAAGGACAGACAAAGCCTCCCACGCTGAAAGAATTACTCGCAGAACATGCAAGGTTGGTGAGTCTAAAAGGAAACGAAGACGACGCCAAAGCACAGGCCGACCCATTGCGTGAGCGCCAAGAGATTAAAAAACGAGAACGGGCAAGTAAAGACAAGCGATCTTTCAAGGCACTGACAGTGCGATATTTAACCCGGTATGCTAAGGCGCAACTAAAACCGCGAACAGTTGCAGAATATGTGCGCCTTATTGATAACCACATTTTGCCAGTATGGAGTGGCACCCCTATTGATAAGATCGACAAGACAGCCGTGATTGATCTGGTCGAAGAGATATCCTTAAAAACTCCCATCCAGGCAAATAGAGTTCTCGCGACTGTTAAAGGGGTTTTTACTTATGCCGTTGATGTAAATTTGCTTAAGGCAAGTCCTGCGGCTAATGTTAAACCGCCAGGTAAAGAAGTTGTCAAAGAGAGGGTGTTAAGCGAGACGGAACTTAAAGAGTTGTTCGTTGTCCTTGACGATGTTGAGAAGTGTCCTCGAAATTTTGCTGATGCTCTTAGGCTTATTCTTTTGACCGGCCAGCGTCCCGGTGAAATTGTCGCTATGCGGCTTTCACAGATCAAAGATGGATGGTTCGAGATGGATGGGAGGGAGATAAAACCAGGCGTAGCCCATAGGGTTTACTTGTCGGCCCCGGCAAGGCAGATTATCAAAGACAGGATTGAAGACTTTTTTTTAGAAAAATATGTTTTCCCCGTTGAAGGCAAAACTCCTTTTATGCGAAGAGACACACTGACCAGCCGGGTTAGGAAATTGCAACAGCATTTGCCAGACCTGGAAACATTTACCCCACATGATTTAAGGCGAACAGCGGCAACCCATATTGCAAAGCTGGGACATGGAAGCGTTGTTCCTGATATATTGGCCCATTCAATCCCTGGGATTACTAGAAAATTTTATGACAAATATAATCGTGCTCCAGAGATTGAGGCTGCTTTAATCGCATGGGCGAATAAGCTACAACAGATTGAGAGTGGCGCAACCCAAACCAATGTCATTCAGGCTAATTTTACTTGAACGATTGACGGCACCACCCCCGGTCTAGGTGCAGGCTCGCTACCTGCATTGAAAAACCGCTCTCTCCTGGTAGCGGTTTGACCGGGATTACTTTAGCCAGGATGAAACCAGGAGGTTTAAGACAATGAATAAAATCAACCTTGGATACTACACCTTAAAAGAAGTTGCCGAACGCTGGGGCTGTACGGAATACGAAATACTTGAATGGGGCGCTAATGGTCTTTTAAAAATACACCTAGCCTCAGCATTACGTGGAAGCCGTACACCCTTAATAACTCCCGACCCATCTGTAGTCAGTTATCTAAAAAGAAAATTGCCTGACTCACCTGATAAGGATCGTTCCCCGCGACCAATTCACGCTCATATTTTAAATGATATGCTCGACAAAAGAGGGAAGTATTTTGGCTCACGATTTGTGACTCTTAAAGATTTAGCTATAACAGAAAAAGAATCTCACCGCTTCGAGCAAGAGCAAGGCCTTCAGATTCTCACGGAAAACGACTACCCACCGGAATTACGAATAGCTGTTGAGGTATGGCGGGAAGTATTCAGTCAAGGTCTCACACCTCAGTCACCACTACAAAGTAAATATGAAATGGTCGATGATGCACTGGAGCTTTACAATCTTGGAGAGGAAACACAAGCCGGACGGATTAAGAGAGTCATTGTTGACGGAAGTCCTACTAAAAAGATAGAGGAACCTACCACCACGAAACATTCAAAGAATGAACACGGACACCCCCACCACGCCCCATTGCTTGAAATTGCAGTTATGTTATGGCAGAATCGAGAAAAAATCAACAAAGATACCTTTGTAGCCAACGAGGGCAAAGATATATTCACACTGTTAAATACAAAACCCAAGGGTGGACGCCGCACAAAGGTCGATTAGGTTTATTTATTATATTTTTTCCTAAAATAGCATAATCCTTTCTAAAAACTGATAAAATCACTAACAAATACAGCAGGTTAAAATCTGTATGATATTTTGTTGGTGATTTTTTTTGTCTAAAAAACCTAACTGCTCTTTTTCCCTTATAAATGCTTACTTTCAGTAAAACCTGATCGACCTTTCAGGCTTTCTCTTGATAACCTAACTGCTTGAATTTACAGATGTTTTTCCCTTGACAAGTGTTAACTCAGTCGTTATCCTTAGTCGTAATAATAGCGAAATATTAACCATTGTTAAGCGAGGTAAAACACTATGCAGAAAAGAAAAGCGGATATTGACGCGGCGCAAGTTCAAATAGTTATCGAATTTTTAAAGGCTAATGGAGCAGGAACCCATGTTCGTCGGGCTGATGTGGGGGGGGTATCTTGCGGGATGCTGAATAGCGGCACCTGCGCCAATGACGATTGTTTGAAGCGGGGGCCAGATGAACGGGTTGTTTTCGGTTCGATAGGGAAGGTTAGTTATCCGGTAGATTCGCTAGCCCGTTATATGGTCAAGCGCGGGTTTGTGATCGAGACCCAGCAGGACACAGCGGCATGATCCAGAACGCAGAAAAGCCCCCGGCGGACGACCGGAGGCCTTGAGGAAGAGGTAAGGTATGTCAGCACTTGAAAAATACGAATACGCAGTTACCAACCTTCCGGCATCCGGGGGTGATGGCTGTAACTTGGCATTGCTGGGAGCCGCTAACCATGGCGTGTATGCGGGGATTGACCCCCAACAGATACATGATGATCTTCGGAACCACGTTCACGGGTCAAGGCATGTCAGCGATCAGGAAATCAGCAGAGCAATTAAAAAGGCTCAGCATGATAAAGGCGATAATGTTGTCCACTACAATTTTGAAGAGAAGAAAATCAGGCCCGTTTTTAACAGCGAGGCAGCCAGGAACAAAATCATAGCCCTGGGCGCAGGTGTCGAGGAGGCCGATATTTGGGAAGCGTCCCCAGTTCGCATTGATTGGGGGCATAAAGAAGATCCCATAAATCTACTCTCCCACCTATACCAGGATGATGATTTAATTTTTATGGGAGAACGGTACAGCTCTGGTAAATTGGGCAAAACAATTATGACAGCGACAGAATGGCAGCAGTATTTCAGGAGCGGCGGTAAGACTTTGCCCCACATCATCCCCAACCCTTTAACCGGTGAAAAAGGGCTCACCCGGGACGGTAAACCAACTTTGCGAGGTGATAGCTGCATCAAGTCATTTCGTTACGCCGTTGTCGAGTTTGACAACATCAGCCGGGAAGAGCAATTCGCTTTTTGGTGGGGTGTAAATTTACCGGTTGCCGCGCTCATTGATTCCGGCAATAAATCGATTCACGGCTGGGTTAAAATAGACGGCATAGATGATACCGAGACATGGACAGAGCAAGTTGAACAGGAACTTTTCAAAAACTTACTGGTACCTCTAGGAGTTGACGGAGCTTGTAAGAATGAGGCCCGTTTGTCCCGCCTGCCAGGTCATCAGCGGGATAATGGCAGGAGGCAACGTTTACTTTATTTGGCTCCCGATGGAAGGAGGGTTGACAATGAAAATAGCTGAAAACCTGAAAGAGCAGATCGGAGCAACGACGGGGTTGGGTAATACTGAATCCTTTGAGCCTGAAATACCTAATTGGCCGATATTGGGTCAAGAGGCTTTGCGAGGTTTTGCTGGAGACTTCGTAAAGCTCGCAACCAGCAATAGTGAGGCTGACCCGGCGGCAGTGCTTATGACCTTTTTGACGAGATTCGGTGTCGAAATCGGAAACAGCAATACTATGGAGGTTGGCGATACGAAGCATAAACCTATTTTGGCATGCGTAATTGTTGGCAGCAGCTCTAAAGCCCGAAAGGGTACCAGCAGTAAACCTGTGGAGAAGTTATTCGCACTACACAACTTACCCTTTAGTGATTATGTGTTGCAAGTCGCAAGATCGAGTAAAGGCCCTTTTTCAAGTGGGGAAGGCATTATTTATGCGATCAGAGACCCCACGGAAAAATATAACGCAAAAACAAAAGTAAATGAAGTTGTTGACCCTGGGGTTGAAGACAAGCGGCTGTTTGTAATGGATGAGGAGTTTGGCGGAGTCCTGGCCAACACTAAACGCGAGGGAAACACGCTCTCCATGATTATACGTCAATGTTGGGACGGTGGAACGCTCGACCCATTGACAAAAAACAATAAAATCAGAGCGACCAATGGGGTTGTCGGATGGGTTAGCCATGTAACATTGACGGAGTTAATTGCAAAACTCGCAGAGTCGGAAAGCTTTAACGGTTTTGCCAACAGGATTTTATGGAGCCTGGCCCGCCGTCAAAAACTTGTCCCGATTCCAAAACCAATGAATGGCGAAAAATTGCTAACCCTGCAAAAACGTCTAAGTAAAATTTTGCGTAAAACCCAAGGTTCCGAGATTACCCTTGGTGTTAGTGCCATTGATGCTTGGTGTTCCGACTATTATTCATCCTTGAGTAAAGACCGCCCCGGCCTCGCCGGGTGTACCACTAACCGGGGTGAAGCCCAAGCCTTACGGCTGTCAATGATCTACTGTTTATTGGATGGCGAGACAACCATATCGTTAGATCATCTAAGAGCAGGGGTTGCGGTTTGGGAATATTGCCGCCAGTCTGCCAACTACATTTTTGCAGGCAAAGATGCAGATCAGACTACACAAAAGGTCGCTGATATGTTGCAGCAAAAATCCATGACAGCAACCGAGTTGCACCGAGCGTTCGGCAACCATCTGAGCAAGGTAAAACTTGAATCGGCGTTAAAAGAACTTTTAGCTTCAAATCGCATCAGGGTCGAGAAAAAGAAAACCGGTGGGGCTCCGTCAACATTGTATCATTACATAGAATCCCTTAGCGAAATTAGCGAAACAAGCGAAATAAGTACCCCCTCTGACGATATTGCACCCCTTATTTCATCAAATTCGCTTATTTCGCAAGAGCCTAATAACAACCATGGGAGCTTGCTACCACAACAGGAAATACCGTCACAACCCATAAAAACAGAAAGTTTGACTGCTTATCCCCCGGAGGAATTTTAGGATGATATCACAATTAACACCACGTCAGCAAATCGAGAAGACAGGTGTTGTCCTATCAGTAAAGGGTGAACGGCTCCTCGCGCACCGGCGCAACGGGCCTCTTACCGATAACGACCGAGATTTTATCCGTGGCCACAGAGAAGAACTTTTTAAGTCCTTAACAGCGCCTTATTTCGACTGTTCGGGAAGCCTGATAATTCCTTTCGGT
>DAOWHJ010000058.1 GCA_030641485.1 Pseudomonadota bacterium | reverse complement strand
TGATGCCGAGAATATCTTTTATTTCGGCCTCAAGTTTTTTTGTGTCATAACCAACTCCGCGGACTCCGAACTCACCAAAATAGGAGAGATCCTTGCGGATTTGAGCGGGACTGACTTGACACGATTCGCCCAGCATTTCGGACGAGATGACTGGGTTACTGTCAGTTCCTAGTCGTCCCAAGTAGTTGACATAGGTTGAGAGACGTTTGATAGTAGCTTCGGGGATTTTATTCTCTTTAGTCTTCATTTTGCGACCTTGTTGTTAGTTTGCAGGCTGTTTTGAATACGTTATTATACGTGTATGAACCGCAGAGCTGTGATAGTTATCACATTGTCAATGTTGGTTCAAGTGAAATTTCTCTTTTTGTTTGCGATTAATTGAAAATGGTGAGATACTTTTTGACAATTTTCAGTTTTTACACTAACTTTAGCATGGTATTCTATCAAGCTATCCTTTAAAAATGAGATGAGTCAGAAAGAATGACGAAAGCGATCCGCCAAACTACGTTAGCGAGTGTTAAATTGGTGGTGGTTAAGATTGGCAGTGCTGTTCTAACCGAAAACGGCCATCTGAACTTCCCTTTTTTTACTCGGTTTGCGACTGAGATTGCCCGACTTAGAGGGAAAGGCTACAGATTTATTGTGGTGACCTCCGGGGCGGTAGCTGCAGGTCTTGAAGCTTTTGGCTTTTCGGTCCCGCCTTTGACAATCCCGGAAAAACAAGCTTGTGCTGCGGTCGGTCAGTTACGTTTGATGCGTCAGTATGAGATGGAGTTTGCAGTCCATGAGGTGGCGGTCGCTCAGATTTTGCTGACTGCAGATGATATTCGTAATCGACGACGCTACCTGAATGCGCGTAACACTTTGCGGGCGCTATTAGATACTGAAATTTTACCGCTGGTCAATGAGAATGACACGGTTGTTGTCCGAGAAATAAAATTTGGTGACAACGATAATCTGGCCGCACTTCTAACCTCATTGGCTGAAGTTGATTTGTTACTGATGTTAACCGATCTTGATGGGGTTTATGATTGTGACCCTAAAGCCTCTGGGGCGGCGGCATTGATACCCTTGATTGATGAGGTTGATGATGAGGTGACCGCTTTTGCATGTGTGAGCAAGGGTTCGCTTGGTACCGGAGGGATGCTGAGTAAGCTTGAGGCGGCGCGTAAAGCTGCGGCTTATGGTATTCCGACTGTAATTGCCAATGGGCGGCGGCCTGGGGTTATGGCCCGGGTTTTAGCTGGTGAAAATGAAGGGACGATCTTTCTGCCCCGGTCTAACCGCTTGAATTGTCGGCAACACTGGTTGGCCTTTGCGGTTGAATCAAAAGGGTCTCTTCATCTTGATCGGGGTGCGGTTAAAGCGCTACTTGAGCGTGGGACCAGCCTGCTGCCTAAAGGGGTGGTTAAAGTTGAGGGTGATTTCGGGGTTGGTGACCCGGTTTCATGCTGCGACCCTGAAGGAGTTGTTATTGCCCGGGGGTTGGTTACGTATAACTCCTCTGATATTAACAAAATTGCCGGTTTGCATTCACTTAAAATAGCGGATCGTTTAGGTTATGATGCTGGAGCTGAAGTGATTCATCGAGACAACTTAACCTGTTTGTAAAGAGACCTTACGACAGATAAGGATGTGAATGATTATGGATATCGATCGATCTATTAAAGACTTAGCCGTTAAGGTTAAGGCTGCCGCTCAGGTGCTGGCTGGGGCACCGACTTCAGAGAAGAACAAGGCGCTTTTGGCGATGGCCGCATACCTGAGAAAACAGAGCGGTTTTTTGCAGGAACAGAACCGGCTTGATCTTGACCAGGCTCTAACGGCGGGCTTGAGTCCGGCGATGATCGATCGCTTGACTTTGAGTGATAAAGTTATTGAGGGCATGGCAACAGGTCTTGAGGAGGTTGCGGCATTTCCTGATCCGGTTGGTGAGATTGTACGGATGTGGCGCCGTCCGAACCAACTTCAAATTGGGAAAATGAGGATTCCCCTCGGGGTGGTCGGGATGATCTATGAGTCACGACCCAATGTTACAGCTGATGCTGCCGGGCTCTGTTTGAAGTCTGGAAACGGAGTTATTCTGAGGGGCGGATCGGAGGCATTTCACTCAAATATGGCCGTGCTTAAGGTTTTGCATGAAGCCTTAAAGACCACCGCAATCCCGGCTTCTGTAGTTCAGGTTGTTCCCTTTACTGAGCGCCAGGCAATAAATTCACTGCTTGCTTGTGAAGATCAGATTGATTTGATTATTCCGCGCGGAGGCGAAGGTTTGATCCGCTTTGTGGTTGAACATTCACGGATTCCGGTGATCAAACACTACAAAGGTGTCTGTCATGTCTATGTTGATAGCGGCGCTGATGAGGAGATGGCACGAAACATTGTCATTAATGCCAAAACCCATCGTCCCGGGGTCTGTAATGCTGCAGAAACTGTACTTATTCATCAGGATATTGCTACGAGTTTTCTGCCCCAATTGGTCGCGGCTCTCAATGCTGCCGGGGTTGAAATAAGGGGCTGTGCCAAAACTTGTGCTTTGGCAGACGCAGTGATTCCGGCAACGGACGCTGATTGGGGTGCCGAATTTCTTGATTTGATTCTTGCGATTAAAGTGGTTGATGACTTTGATGCAGCGGTCTCCCATATTGTGAAATATGGTTCCGACCATACGGAGACGATTGTCACCTGTGATTATCAGAGAGCGCAGGAGTTTTTGCGGCGGATTAATTCTTCAGTTGTCATGGTCAACGCCTCAACTCGTTTCTCCGATGGCGGCCAGATGGGACTTGGGGCGGAGATTGGTATCAGTACAACTAAATTGCATGCCTATGGTCCGATGGGTTTAGAGGGACTGACAACGACCAAATACATTGTTTATGGCGATGGTCAAATTAGAGAGTAGGCGAATCGGGATTTTAGGTGGCACCTTTAATCCGATTCACTTTGGTCATCTGCGGGTAGCTGAGGAGGTGCGGCAACGGTTCGCTTTGGAAAAACTCTACCTGGTACCATCGGCCCGACCGCCACATAAGGGGGATGCCGAGGTCGTCGCGGCAGCAGAGCGGCTGGCGATGGTGCGTAAAGCACGACGAGGAAATCCCTTTTTTGCTACGAGTTCTTATGAGTGTCGTCGTGGTGGTACTTCCTACTCAATTGAAACTATTAAATATTTCAAAAGACGTTTCCCGCATTCTGAGCTCTATTTTGTGATTGGCTGGGATGCTTGGGTTGAAATTGCTACCTGGTGGGCCTTTCCCGAGTTTTTCAGCACGGCAAATTTTATTGTTATATCCAGAGATGGGTGTGAACCCGGGAGTGATGATTTAGTCGAATCGCTTTTTCCATTTGCGCTTAAGGGCGAATTTTGCTATGAAAAGAGCGGTTGTTATCGTCACATTTCCGGGTGCCGACTTTATTTCATGGCTGTAACTAGGCTCGATATCTCTTCCAGCATGGTGCGGAAAGAGGTGGCAGCGGGTCGTTCGCTACGTTATCTGGTGCCAGATGGGGTGGCTAATTATATATTGAAGAATGGGTTGTATATTAAATGATTGAAAAAAAATCTTCGGATTTACAGGGCAACAAAAAACTTTTATTAATTAAGGATCTTCTCGAAGAGAAAAAAGCTGAGAATCTAGTCATTCTCGATCTTAAAGATCTCTCATCGGTAACTGATATTTTGGTTGTGGCCAGTGGCCATTCTGATCGTCACGTTCAGGCGGTGAGTGAGTTTTTATCCCAAGAGATGAAAAAGCAGGGTTTTTTCCCGTTAGGCAGTGAAGGGTTACAGGGTGGACGTTGGGCTTTGATCGACTATGGTGAGATTGTTGTCCATGTGTTCTATAATGAAACCAGACTTCATTACGATCTCGAAGGGGTTTGGCGTGATGCCCCAGTTATTCTCGATGAACGCCAGATGGATAGTGGTTCTGGAACTAATTGAAGAGCAGCTGGTGGATTGGACCTATGCAGTTACTTTTGATGTTGGTAGGTAAAACTAAAAATAGCACCTATAGCCGGGAAATTGCCGAGTACCAGCGGCGTCTAGGTCGTCACCTTACTTGTGTCGTTAAAGAGATTAAAGAGGAAAAACCCGGTAAGCGAGAGGCCCCAGCTGCTTTTTGCCGCCGTCAAGGACCGCGTTTGTTGAATGAATTTCAAAAGCCGGCGGGTTTGAAGTTGTTACTTGATGAGCGTGGCCGAAATATGGACAGTCGTGGTTTTGCTTCATTTCTTCAGAAATCAATGATCAGTGGGCCACAGCAGTTGGTTTTTTTTTGTGGCGGTCCTTTTGGTTACGATCCGTCCTTGCGAGAGGCAGCCGATCACTTGATTTCACTGTCACCGATGACATTTCCGCATGAGTTGGCACGCCTACTTCTTTTTGAACAACTCTATCGAGCTATGACTATTATTAAAAATGAGCCTTACCATTATTGATTTTTTAACCTTTAACTTTGTGGATATAGTCTAATGGTTTACCGTGTAATGTTTTTTGGTGGTTTACTAGTTATCCTGGGGGTGGCCTATCTCGTTAATATGAATACGGTCGAGACTTCTGTGGCCTTGACTGAAAGCTTGAAAGTTGATGGCACCATGCCGTTTTTTTTGCTTGTAGCAATCGTTGTGGGCGGCTTTGGCAGTGGAGTCTTTTTCTCTTTGTTGGCTTTGAAACGGCAGGTTGGTGATTTCTCGCGTCACCTCAAGGCGAAGAAAAGAGAGGCTGCCCAACAGGCTTTGGTGGAGGGGATTGAGGCCGGGTTTAAGGGGGAAAGTAAAAAAGCAGTTACCAGTTTGAATAAGGTTCTAAAACTCGACAAAGGAAATATGGAGGCGACCCTAGCTTTAGCCCGCTTCCAATTGCGCCAGAGTCAGCCGGACCAGGCTTTGTTAGTTTTGGATGAAGCAATAAAGCAGAGCCCTGAAGATCCACGTTTGCATTGGTATCGGATTCAGGCACTTAAAGGTCTCGATGATCCCTTGCGCATGACCAATCAGCTACTCTTTATGAAATCTCGCTATCCCCGCAACCGGGCCTTAATGACCATGTTGGTCGAACAGTTTGGTAGCAGTGGTTATTGGCGTGAGGCCCTGGAGGTTTGGCAGGAAATTAGTAAAGGAGAGACTAAGGGGTCGGTTGAGAAAAAGCGAGCGACCTCAGGTATTGCCAACTGTGCCTATGAATTAGCGCGCCGACAGTGGCTGGCTGGAAATCGTGATAGTGCAGTTGCTTCCTTAAAATTGGTTTTTGATAATGACAAAGAGCATGTTGCCGCTTACCTACTTAAGTCCGAAATGGAAGAAAAGCCGTCTGATGCTTTGAGTGCACTTAGAAATGGTTTTTGGAAAAAACCGAGTGCTGTATTTCTCCTTGAGATGGAGAAAGTAACGGCGTTAGATGATCCTGAAGGCAGTGCCTCCAAAATATTTAAATTCTATCGCAAGGTACTTTCACGTAACCCTGAATATCGCCCAGCCCGCTGGCTTTACGCGCGTTTTTGTCTTGAAAACCAGAAATTTGAAGAGGCTGAGGTTGCCGCAAAAAGGTTGCGGGAGAGTGGTTTTAATGGCCCCTTACTTGAAGTTCTAGCCGGAGAACTGGCTTGTCGCAGGGAGCATCGTTTAGAGGTTGCGGTTGACCATTTCAAGAAGGCTTTGGGTTGTACAGAGCGGCTTGAGCCGGTTTTTGTCTGCGCAAATTGCGAACGTTTGTCGCCGGAATGGAAATATCGTTGTCAGCATTGTGGAAGTTATAATAGTTACGATATCTCCGAAAGGGTCTGCTCTTTTGTCTGAGGAATTAGTTAACGTCCAGCCTGTAGCCCTGGTGATCCTTGATGGATGGGGGATTGCAGATCCGAGTCCTGGGAATGCCTTGGCTGCGGCAAAAACACCAGTTTTTGATCGTCTTTTTCAAGGTCCTCTGGCAACCAAGTTGGGTGCCAGCGCTTTGGATGTCGGGTTGCCCGCTGGTCAGATGGGGAATTCTGAGGTTGGTCATACCAATATCGGGGCTGGCCGGATTGTCTACCAGGATCTGACCCGAATTAGTCGTGCAATTTCTGATGGATCGATAGCGGATAATAAGGCCTTTGCCAAGGCCTTTGCCAAAGCCGGAGAAAAGGGACAGGCCCTGCATCTCTTAGGCTTGCTGTCAGATGGCGGCGTTCATAGTCATCAAGACCATCTGGAAGCACTGTTGCGGCTTGCAGCTGAACAAGGTCTAAAACGGGTTTATGTCCACGCCTTTCTTGATGGACGAGATACTCCTCCGAACAGTGCGATTGACTATGTTCGACGTCTTGAGAAGTTTTTAGACGAGCTGGGTACGGGTAAGCTTGCCAGCTTGGGTGGCCGCTTTTATGGGATGGACCGTGATCAGCGTTGGGAGCGGGTTGAACGTCATTGGCGCACCCTAGTATTAGGTGAGGGGCCCGAGTTCGCGGATGCGGTTGAGGCGGTTGCAGAGTCGTATGGACGCAAGGTGTTCGATGAGTTTGTTGAACCGTTAATTGTAACTGTTGATGGTGCTGAGAAACCACTGATAAAAAGTGGTGACGGGGTTATCTTTTTCAATTTTCGTGGTGATCGAGCGCGTGAGCTAACGATGGCTTTGACTCAGAATGATTTTACCGGTTTCAAGCGCCCGGTTTTTCCGCAACTGGGGGCTTATGTTTGTATGTCTGAGTATGATGACGAACTGGCTCTGCCGGTGGCATTTCCGCGCCAATCGTTGGAAAATGGCTTAGGGGAAGTTGTTGCTGGTTTAGGGTTGACGCAGTTGCGGATTGCCGAGACGGAGAAGTATGCTCATGTTACATTCTTTTTTAATGGTGGACGGGAGCAGCCTTATCCAGGCGAGGAGCGCTTGTTGATTCCCTCGCCTCGGGATGTGAAAACCTATGATTTGAAACCGGAAATGAGTGCCCGCCAGGTAGCTACGGAATTGGTTGTCAGGCTTGAACAAAAAAACTATGCTTTAACGGTTCTCAATTTTGCTAACTGCGATATGGTGGGCCATACTGGATTTATTGACGCTACCATCAAGGCATGTGAAACGGTTGATGATTGCCTTGGCATAATCCTTGGAAAATTTAAAGAGAAGGGTATTGTTACCTTGATTACAG
Organism: Pseudomonadota bacterium; assembly: GCA_030641485.1. Taxonomy (GTDB): domain Bacteria; phylum Desulfobacterota; class Anaeroferrophillalia; order Anaeroferrophillales; family Tharpellaceae; genus Tharpella. The sequence goes on along the minus strand of DAOWHJ010000058.1, from coordinate 2,036 downwards.
CCGATCATGGTAATGCTGAGGCGCTACTTGATGGGTCTGGAAACCCGGCCACGGCTCACTCTACCAATCCCGTGCCTCTGATTATTTATGGTTGTGACGATTGTAACTTATGCCTGCGGAGCGGCGGAATTCTTGCCGATATCGCACCGACCCTGTTACAGATTATGGGAATTAAAGTACCCGAAGCTATGACTGGAGTGAGCCTGCTGCAAAACCATTAAGGTACCCATAAGTGATTAAGTTGTGTGCCCCTTTTACCGCCTTTTTCAATATTATCTCTCCACGTCGTTGTCTGATCTGTTTCAACTTTCTTGCGCACACTTTAGTTACGATTCCACCAGCAGGAGGTTTAGGGGACTTTCTCTGTGCTGCATGTCAGGAGCAGCTTAAGGTTTGCGAAACAACCCCGGCTTTATCGTCATCTGTTCAGATTGATCAGGTTTTTTCTGGCTACCAGTATGGTGGTGCTCTGGCGAAAATAATCCCGGCCTGGAAGTATCATAGCCGGGGTGAATTTTCCCCTTTGATTAAAGCCTTAGTGCTTTTGACGCTATCTCGTTTAAGTTTGTCTAGGTTGGATTTCGACTTGATTCTGGCCATACCATTGACCAATTCAGCACTTAAAAAGCGGGGTTTTAATCAAGCTCTGTTTATTGCCTACTGTTGTGCTGCGGAGCTTCAGTTAACTCTGGGGATGCATGAGCTTGTGAAAGATATTAACACCGAGCAGCAAGCTTCCCTGAGTCGTGATGAGCGTGCATCTAACCTGGGAGATGATACATTCAGGTTGCTTAATCAGAATGTAGTTAAAGGGCGTAGAATTCTTCTTTGTGATGATGTTTTAACCACCGGGGCGACGCTTAAGGCTGCGGCCGCAACTCTGAATGAAGCGGGGGCAGTTTCGGTTAGTGCCCTAACCTTAGCTCGAGTTGAGTTGTGAATTATTTATGAACCCTTGAAAATGTTCATAAATAAATAGTGAGATGATGTTATTTTCATACTTTCTTCCTATTGACTAGAATACAGTTGTCGACTATACTCATATACAACTGCTGCATTCAACTGCTGCATTTGTTTTATAGCAGGTATTTGTAGGTTCGGGAACGACTGAAAAATCGTTAGTAGTGGTTTGTGGAGGATATGATGGCTCGTCAAAATAAAAAAATCAGTCTGATGTTGTTGGCAGTGGTGTTCCTTCTGCTGCTATTGACACCCAAAGGGGTTCAGGCCTTCTCTTTCGATTTTTCTGGCACCGTGCTTTATGACAGCCAGGCGGCCGGTTCTTTTTGTCCTGGGATTGGCAGTGATTTTGAGGGCTCGCTGGCGTTGGCAGATGATTCACTCACTTTTTTTAATACTGGGGCTGAGACTTTCTATCAGGATTTTGGTGCTGTTTCTGGGGGCTACTTCAATCAGGGCGAAGAGGAGTTCTTTTATGCCTTCAGTCAAGGTGATACAGCGACCTCGCAGATGGGCATGATTTGGTGGTCTGACCCTAAAAGTTTCAGGGTTATGGATCGTTATATTAATAATGTTTATGGTTTGGTCTTCTACCTTGATGGCGCATTGCTCCATACCCCGACCCAACTTGTAGCTTGGCGGCTTGCCGATTACTTTGCTAGTGGCTATTTGCCCACATTTACCGGTGGTGGATCTACGCTTCATTATGTAGGTTGTGGAGTGGCTTCTGGAACTGCTTTTCTGGGCATTATTGAGACGCCTTTTGTGGTGAACCAGTCGGCGAACAATTCGGCAGTGCCATTGCCAGCTTCGCTGTGGTTTTTAGGAAGTGGACTGCTTTTTGTCGTGAGGCGGCGTAAAAAGTAAGAACATAAGAAAAATTTGCAGTGAAAAGCCGGGTTTAATCGACCCGGCTTTTTTTATGTGAACTTAAAAGGTAAACTGAAGTTTCACGCTTTTTTGAGACAGTTTCGCCAAATCAACATAAGATAAATATTAATGCCTTTTAACTTCAAAAATTGGCTTGTAAGTGCTAGTAAATCTTTTGTAATCATTTGGTCAGCAAAAAATCAAGC
>DAOWHJ010000017.1 GCA_030641485.1 Pseudomonadota bacterium | reverse complement strand
CCGCCCCCCAGATATCAACTAAAAGATCATAGCCACGTTCAAACTTATCACGATGATAGGCGATATCTGAAGCAAAATAGGTTTTCACTCCATTGGCCCTGACCACCACACGATCTTTTTCGTCACCAAAACGAGATGAGGCAAACCAGGTTGCACCTTCATCCTCGTATATAACCTCTTTCTCTTTAAGCTCAGCTAGGACAACATCGACCCGACCCGAGGTAAAAAACTCTTTCTCACTGGTCCAGTGCTCAAACCCAACCCCAAACAGATTAAGGTCATCACGGATACCAGCCAAGATGAGGTCTGCAGCAAAGCTTGTAAAAAGCCCCAGGCCAGAATCATCACCTTCGACAATATCCAAGGGCACCAGCTCATGTCCCTGCTCAGTCAACAGATCCCGCGCCAAATCACACAGGTACTCACCTCGGTAGTAACCCTCAGGGATTTCACCATGACGTTTTTCCAAAAGTTCCAAATAACGCCAACGTAAAGAACGACCTAAAACAAGCATTTGGTTGCCGGCATCGTTAACGTAATACTCTCGATCAACGACAAAACCAGTCCACTGCAGCAACCGCCCCAAAACATCACCAACCGCCGCACCCCGACCATGACCGATGTGCAAAGGGCCAGTCGGATTAGCACTAACAAATTCGACCAGCACCCGTTTACCCGCACCAAAATCCAAACGTGCGTACTCATCTTTTAAGCCATGAATATCACTGAGGCGCTGGTGCCAGAGAGAGAGCACCAAGGTCATATTTACAAACCCAGGCCCCGCAATTGTTACTTCGGCAAGTTCAACTTCTTTATCAAGTTCAGCCTTAATCGCCTGTCCAATCGCACGCGGATTATCCTTCCAAAGACCCGCCAATTGCATGGCAATATTAGTAGAAAAATCACCAAAAGATTTCTCTCGGGGCAATTCAACCACAACCTTCGGCAAATCTAATTCCGCAAAACCACGAACTGCAGCCACAGCTTTGACCGCTTTCTCTACATATCCTGCAACTCTTCTTTTCATTAAATATTCTTTTGAATTATTGCCTTACAGGCAATGCCTATATGAAAACCTATCCTAGCGTAAACTGAAACCCGCAAGTTAGTATTCTTACCATAACATAAAAATACCCTCAACGCACAGGCGGAGGGCAACCGTAAACCAGAAGCTTCAGGATAGTAGTCAGTCGCCTCAAAATTGTCAAGCAAACATTGATGACTAGAGGCTGTCCGAAAATGCTCTTTTGCCCCAGTTCTTCGTTATTTTTTGAAAACAATGCTCGAAATATTAAGTGTATGTCTGAGCCTTTCTGAAAAAAATGCCGCGACCTGAGAAAACTTCTATTCTCGGACAGCCTCATAACACGGGCGTTGTCCTCAAAGTTGGTCCTCATCAAAAAGAAAAATAATCTCACTATCACGAATCATATGAAGTTCACGCCGGACAACCAATTCCTGGTAACGGGCATCACTTTGAAGCAGGCGGATTCTGCGACTAAATCGTTGATTCTCAACTACAAGTTCCTGATTATTCTCTTGCAGACGCTCAATCTCCAACTCAAATGATTTTAGTGCCCGATTTCCACGTTCACCAAACCATGTAAGCCAGACAAAATAGAAAATCAGGACCAACAAAAGTCCAGAGATTAAGCATCTCATCGTGGCACCCGAAAGATAACCTTGACCGTCCCCCACTGTTCCAACGGTTCCGCCTCAAAGGAGAGGCTTGAAAATCGCCACTGCTTAAGAAATCTTTCAGCCACATTTACAAGTTCAAGATCACCAATCCGGCGCGCCTCAACCCGACTGACGCTACCATCAGGCCGCACCCAGAAACGAAAACTGACTGCAACATCCCGCACCAAAGTAACTTTTGGCAGAGCCGGCCGAAACAAAACCTTACGGTTCACAGCGACCGGACCACTCAAACCAAACTCCCGGTCTGAAGCTTTTTTTTCAACCGCTTCCAACGCCATTAAAGCTCTTTGTGCATCCGCTAAAAGTAGTTTTGCAAGCTCTTCATCTGGGTCCTTGTGACCCTCGTCAAAAACTCCACCCAGACGCTGGCCACTTAATCTGCCCAGTGCTTGCCGGCCAAGCCTTCCTAACAACTCCTGCGATCGAACCCGGGGGCCAGTTTCCGGCAAAGGCAAAGTCTTTGCCGTAAGCTTATCCAAGGTTACGGCTGACGGAAGAACAATCGGTGCTGGAGACGGCAAAGCATTATCTCCTAATACGGAAAACTCTTGCAAATGAGCATCAATCTTAGAAGAGATATGGTCATCAACCAAGAGTGAGGGGGAAACTTTAACGACCCCGGATTCAGAAGTTGGTACAGATTCAGTCTTGGGCTCAGGCTCAGATTCTAATTCAGGCTTGATCAGGGCAACTTCCAACTCAATCTGTGACAACGGAACTAAACGCCTGATATGAATGTTGAACAACCGGGTCAAATCCGGCAACACCAGCAAGAAAGCTGAGTGCAACAGACAAGAGAGTAAGAGAAAAGGGATCAGGCGAACTGGCTTATAACGGGGCGTATCAAGCAAATGTCACCTCTTTTTTAATAAAGGGTATCTTGAAAAACTGCCTTTTGCAAAATACCCTAAACCTTTAATCTTCCGGCTGGGTTGCAATCGCCAATTTATTAAGACCTGAACTCTTCGCAGCATCCATAACCCTGACCACAAGGCCATGATAAACCTTTTTATCGGCTTCGATCACAACCAGAGCATCATCACCTTTAGCCTTACCCACTGCGGCAAATTTCTCTCGCAGTTGCTTAATAGTAAGTTTTTTCCCTTCAAGAAAGATCCCGCCACCAGCTTCAATCGCAACCCGCAGGGTGGTCTTCTTCTTTTTCACCTGTTCGGCTGACGCTTTCGGTAAATCAATCTTAATTCCAGGATTAACCGAAAGGCTGGTAGAGAGCATAAAGAAGATCAAGAGCAGAAAGACAACATCAACAAGAGGCGTCATATCAAGCTGCACATCGTCTTTTTTGCGGGTCTGAAAACGCATAAGCTAGCCTCGCCCCTCTTCCTGATCAATAAGATCCAGAACCTCTATCGAAACCCGTTCCATCCGCAAAATTCGCTTGTCAACCCGAGAACGAAGAAGCTTATAAAAAACGAACGCCGGGATCGCCACGGTCAGGCCAGCAGCAGTCGTAATCAGAGCCTCAGAGATCCCACCGGCAAGCATCTGAGGATTACCAATTCCAGCGTGTGAGATCACACTGAAAGCCTTGATCATACCAGTTACTGTCCCCAACAGACCAAGCAAAGGAGCAATCCCGGCAATCGTCCCCAGGATAGTCAAAAAGCGCTCCAGAGTGGCCGCTTCGAGGCGACCGACATCTTCAATCGCTTCCTTTACCTGTTGCCGCGACTTTTTATGTCGTGAGATCCCAGCCGACAAAACTCTGGAGATTGAGGAGTCATTAAGACGACACTGAGTTAAGGCATCCTCCATCCGCTGCTGACGAACAAGATCACTTACTTCAATGATAAATTTTTCGGGTATAACTCGACTCCGACGGAGCGCAAACAAACGCTCAAATAAAATTGCCAGGGTAAGAATCGAACACAAAATAATTGGATACATTAAGTACCCACCTTTCATTACGAACTGATACATCAATTAACCTCCAGGTTGATCTCTTGCTTGCGGACAACAATGCCCGCATTTGTTTAGTGATACTATCATAACTCTATCATTTTTTCAAATTCACGGCGTTGTACTTTATCCAGTTTCATAGATTTTAACTTTTCCACCATTTTCTTGGCGGTCGCTTCATCTTTTTCCTGCTTGGCAAGGCGCAGAGCTGCAAGCAGGGCATCAGCAACTATCTTTTTTTCTTCTGAGTAGAGATAACTTATACGCAGGTATGATTTCCGGGAGAGGCCAACCTGTCCCGACGCTTCCAACGTTACAGCGCGTTTAAGAGCTGCACCGGCAGCCAAACCTTTAACCGGGTTTTTCATCGCTTTATCGTAAAAAAAGAGCGCTTCATCGTACTCTTTCTCATGTAAAAAAACATCACCAAGCCCAGCAAAGGCCTGAAAAGCCAGAGTATCACGACCCTGCCCACTCTCGGCCACCTCAAGATAGAGCTTTCGAGCTTGCACATAATCTCCCAACTGCTGATAGATTCGCGCTTTTAACAAAGTCACCTTCCGCTTAATATCAGGATCAGGGCAACTGAAGCTCGCCCCCCCTTCTAACGTTTCTAGGGCCGTCTTAAAGTCACGGGCTAAAAAGTCTTCACGGGATAGATAAAGGCGACAATCGCACTCATACTTACTTAGCGGAAAACGCTCCAGCAGGCGCTGACAATCCCATTGCGCGGCCTCACGACGCCCATTTTCAAGGTCAAGTTTAAAGTGACGAAAAAATGCCTCCAACTTCAGATCATCAGCATAAGTGCCGGTTTCCAACTCTCGCAAAAGGGTTATCAAATCAACCTCGCGCCCCTGGCGCTGGTAAAGATCTGTCAAAAGCAACATCAACGGCACCGTATAAGATGAATCAGGAAAGCGATGAATAAAACTTTTCACCTCAACCTCAAGGTAGGAGAATTTGTCCTGGTTGTAAGCAAGCAAGAGCATTCCATAACTTGCCTTTTCATCTATTTCACCACCAGGCCAAAGCTGCTTGGCCTTAAGATAGACCAGTTGCGACTTAAGATACTTCCCCTGATTAAAATAGCTTTCCCCGATCCGGATCAGAGCCCGACCACTAAGTTTAAGGTGTAAATTCTTGGCAACCAGTTCTTCGTACACAGTAATCGCTTCAGAGTATTTCTCCAAACTGAATAAACTTTCGCCGAGGTTATAGAGAACCTCATCCTCAAGGTTTTTATCCCATGCAGAAACAGAAGACACAAGGTCAGCAAAAATTGCTTCCGCCAGCTCAAATCCTCCTCGCCTTAATGCCAGAAGACCTTGATAATTTCGTACTCGTGGTAGAAATGAACTTTGCGGCCAACGGGCAATAAAGCGGTGCAAAAGCTCCGCCGTTTCCCGGTCCTGGTGCAGGTTGAAAAGAGCTTCAGCCTGATTAATCACAGCATTTTGGACCAGCAACGTACTCGCACCACTCTCCTGAGCAATCTCAAGGTAGGTGGAAAAATCGTTAACGGCCAGCTTAAAATCACCACTTTGCAAAGCGGCCCAACCGCGTTCATAAAGAAGCTCGGCCCGGGTAATCGGAACAAAATCTGACGGGAACTCAGCGAGCACCGTCAGGGTCCGGGAATAATTGCCACTTTGGTTTGAGGCACGGGCCAAAAGTAGGTAAACCTGAGCTCGGTCAACGCTGGACTTAAGCATCCATTTCTCAACAAAAAGACCCTCTAAGAGCACCAGTGTTTTTGCAAATTCATCTGCAGAATATAAAACTTGAGCCTGCTCAAGCCGGAGGACCAAAGTCACCTCGCCCGCCTGCCCTTGTGCAGTAAATACATCTATGCCTGAGTCTAAAGTTTGCAAGGCCTTTGGCTTTTCATCAAGGATTACCTGGAGCCGGGCCAAGCGGCGAAAATCATCGACCTGCAACAATTCAACCGAAAAAGCCGTAATCAACTCCTCACTTAGGCGAACTGAAAGCTCCAACTCTTCCGCGACAAAAAAAGCTGCGGCCAGCTCACGCAGGGCCGCGGCCGCAACCGGAGCTCGACGCAACTTTTCGTGACGTTGAGTAAAAGTATCATGAGCTTCGTAAAGTTTAGTTTGTTGCAGCTGTGCAAGAACCACTCCCAAAAATGCCAGCGGGACCACATCGTTGCGCCCGGCCTGGTCACTCAGTAGTCGCTTAAAGACATTCTCGGCATCTATATATTCCCCGAGAAAATAGCAACACCAACCCCGGGCCAGATCTGCCTGCCGCTGCAGCATGTCAGAGTCAACCAGAGCTGCTGGCATAGCTGTAAGATAGTTCAGTGCCGCCCTGTAATCTCTTTGATTAAAAGAGATTGTGGCCAAACGATAAAGCGCCGCCCGACACTCCACAGATTTAGGATATTCGCTTGTCAACTGAATTAAAATAGAGCGCCCGAGATCGGGCTTTTGTATCTGAAAAAGTGCCTCACTCTGCCAAAAAAGCGCTGCAGAAGCCAGGCGCCGTTCCAAGCTTTCAGCAGCTAGCACAAACCATTTGGTTGCCGCGGCAAAACTTTTTTCACGATATTCAAGCCAGGCCAGAGAGTAACAGGAGAAGTGATAAAAACGATTCTCAGGTGATTTCGCGACTATCGCAAAATGGCTGCTGGCATCCTGGTAATTTTCTTGATGAAAATCGATCTCCCCCAACCAGTAATGAAAGTCAGGCACCAGGTCAGACTCTTTAAATTTTTCCAAACCGGCTTTAAAATAGATGCGAGCATCGAACAATAAACCTTCGAGATATTTCTGGCGACCACTCCGATAATAACTCTCCACCCCGCCAAACCCACGGGCCAAAGAAGCCGTAAGTGAATTACGATAGGCACAGCCCGGAGCTTGGGTCTGAGCGGTCTCCCACTGAGGCCCGGGCCCCTTATTTGCGGGTTTAAGGGTCAAATTATCCGCTACCGGCTCCAGCTTTATTCCGGGGGCCAATTTGGGCAGCAGACCAAAATCACGAAACCCTTCAAGCCGGGCGCTATCCTCACCAACGACGACAACCTCGGGCAGATGAAGTCCATCCCCGGACTGATTCGAAAAAAGCGGTTGCCAGTTAAATAGAAATGCCAGCAAAAGCAACCAAGCGATAAAATTCTTAAGTCGTGTCATTCTCAATACAAATTTATTTATTCACGATAATTATTACTTAATTACTTATCCATCAATTCATGATGCTTTCGTAAAAATTCACGGGATGGCTAAGTTAAAATTTCGATATGCAAGCGGTGGTGGTTTTTCAGGCGCGAGACTATACACGTAAGTATGTCGAGTACCTGAAAAACCACCATCGCGCAGCAGATTGGAATTTTTACGACGCCATCAGTTCGTGGCCGGGGAAAAACATTTGCGCCTCACCCAGAGTAAAGCGCCCCGAAGCAATCCACTCTTTCAAGTTGTCTGCAATCTCCAGAGCCCTTGAGTAACTGGAAAGCGGGGTTGAAGGCGTCGGTTTACCATTAACCTCAATCATTCCACTTTTGAGTTCAGCATAGCTGACCTCTCCATAACTCCTCGAAACTGCCATCGGATAGTCGTAACCGTAATCTATAATCTGAGCATAAAGCTCTTCATCACGAACTGCCGTAAACTGAGCCATACGCTCGTTAATAATCGGAATCGGAATTCCGACCCCGACCGAAAGACTGCAGCCATAGCCCAGCATACTGACCCCAACCAGCCATTTAGGTGACATCTGCTTAAGGTCTCCGGTCAACATCAGGGTGCCGGCACCCTCCTTCACGACACCGTTCTCACCCCTTGGCACATAGGGGTTGTGCTGGGTACCAGCCCAGGTCACAAAACCGACTCCACCACCAAGAAAAATCTTCGTGCCCAAGCCCGTTGTCAGGTAGTAGGGATCATTAAATAAGGGGCTCAACTGGCCGGCGCTACAATAGGTCGCATTGCCACCTTTGGGCCGCAACACCCCCATATAGGTGTAGATCGTCTTTGCGGTCAAATTAATGGCACAATTATAATTCTGGTAGACATTGCGCGGGTTACAGAGAATCGCATTGGGCATTGACTCAAGATCGATCTCCTTTTCCACCTCTTTTGCCGGGTAACAGTCGGTCCCATACCCCTCCATACGGAGAGTAACCTTTTTTCCGGCAACCAAGTCCTGAATCACATGCCCACCACCATAATGAAACTGGCCGGGATGGATTTTATTCAAAGGGTCGTTATCACTCGGCTCGGTTGCCCCTAAAAAGAAATCCACCGCCGCCAACCCACCATAAGCCGGAACCCGGTTGATAAAAGCTTGACTCGCCTTGATTTTAGGTGATGTATGGCCAACATTAAGAAAGGCTCCAGAAGAACACATCGGGGCAAAGGTTCCCGTGGTCACCACGTCAACCTTGCGAGCGGCCTCTTCCGCACCATTTTTTTCAACAATAGCGATCATCTCCTCGGCATTTACGACAACCACCTTGCCGCTTTTAATCCGCTCATTGATCTCTTGAATAGATTTTTGCACTTTATAAGCCATTTTATTCAAAAACTCCTATTGCACTAATTGGCAAGTGCCAGTTCAAATAGTTCATCCTGACGCTTTTCCATATTCGCCGCCACTTCAGGATCTACACCAACATGTTCAAAACCTAAAAGATGAAGAATCCCGTGAATCAGGTAGTAGGCTATCCCCTCCTCAAGTGAGTAACCCAAATCATGGGTCTCAGGCCCTACGGTCTCAACTGAAAGCACAATATCACCTAAATGACCACTCTCTCTATCCAAAGGGAATGATATCACATTAGTCGGCCGTGGACGACTAAAAAATTTTTCATTAAGCTGTGCAATCTGCGCATCATCAAGTAATTCGATCTCCAAATCAAGATTCACAATCTCAAGCTCTAATAGTACCGGACCTAAGAGATTGCGAAGAGATTCAAGATCAGGAGACTTAAACTGTTGCCGATCAACAATAGAGAGCGACATTATTTGGACTCACTATCATAATGTTCATAAGCGGTAATGATCTTCTGTACCAGAGGGTGACGCACGACATCAACCGCACTTAAATAACAGAAACCAATCCCCTTAACATTTCTCAAGATATTTTGCACGGAAAGCAGACCCGATGGCTGCTCTCCGGAAAGATCGGTCTGGGTCACATCACCGGTCACAACCGCCTTGGAAGAAAATCCCAAACGGGTCAAAAACATCTTCATCTGTTCATTGGTTGTGTTCTGAGCTTCATCCAAAATAACAAAGGAGTCATTCAAGGTGCGACCACGCATAAAAGCCAGCGGTGCCACCTCAATAACCCCTTTATCCAACATTTCCCGAGCCTTGTCAATCGAGATAAGATCATGCAGAGCATCATAACTATTTTTCACCTATCAAAAATTTGCTCATTTCGTCGGCGGCTTTAGCAACCCCGGGCAGAACGCTTTTGTAGTTATTTTCATATTCACTGGTCAAATCATCATCACCAATATCAGTCACTCCCCGTAAAACCAGAGCCGGAATTCCCATTCGCTTAGCAACCCGCACAATCGATGCCCCCTCCCAGTCGGCAACAATCGCCTGATAGCGTAAAAATAGATCATTTCTAACCTCGATGGTGTCGGCATTACGATCAGCAGAGGCCAAAGGACCAACCTTAAGAGTGGGAAAACGCATTTTCAACTTTGCCAGCAACTCAGCATCGCAATCAGTTACCGGAACACTCTTATGATCACTACTGAAATCGTATTCAATCACCTTCTCGGCCAGTACTAAATCACCAACCTTAAGCCCTGGAGCCAACGCTCCGCAAGAACCAAAATTCAAAACCAGATCAACCCCAAAATGGTCAATTACCATCTGGGTGGTCGCGGCAGCCATCACCTTGCCCAGGCCAGAAGTAGTCGCAACCAGCTCTTTTCCGGCAATTGTCCGACGATAAAAATTGCGCCCGGAGGTCTTCTCCAAACGCCAGTTCCCCATACTCAAAAGTGGCTGTAACTCATGCCTCAAAGCAGCGATCAAAGCGATATTTGTCAACATATTAGATCCAATGGTAAATGGCTTTATTTTCAAACTGCCGAAAAGTGATGGATACCTAGAGGGTACTTCTTCACTACGTTCTGGGCGCAATCTTTAGCTCTGTCCTCAGGCGGAGCCCCCAAAGGCACTTCCGATAGGCGCCGACGAAGCACCCATAGGACATAAACAAAGTTCACTGTATTTTTCTGCAATTTAAGCTTGCCCCGGCAGTTCATTTAGCATCTTGGCGATATCCTCAGGGTTGAGACGGATCTGGGCGGCGCCCAGGCGCGCGGCTTCGCCGGGCATCCCGTTAACAACTGAACTGGACTCATCCTGAGCAATAGTTAGTTGGTCACGATCACGCATGGCCAGAAGCTCTATCGCCCCATCCCGACCCATCCCCGTCAGCAAAACACCCAACGCCTGTGGCGCATCAAGGCGAGCCAAAGAACGAAACAGAGGCGCAACTGCCGGTTTCACATTAGACTCCGCCGGGGTTGTCAAAAAACCTAAAAGCCGATTCTGGCAAAGTTCAAGATGGAAACAGTCCGGAGCAAAATAGATGTGCCCTGGCAGCGGTTTGGTGCCGGCTTCTGCTACGTGGAGTGGCATTTTCGTACAACCCTGCAACCATTTCAGCATCCCCGCTAAAAAACCTTGGGTGATATGCTGAACCACCAGAATTGGAACAGGGAAATTCGCCTTTAGACTTGTTAACATTGTTGCCAATACCGGAGGTCCTCCAGTCGAAGCCCCAATTGCAATAATGGTGGGGGGAGATTTTTTTAGCTTTTGTAAAAAAATCTCCTCACCATTCATGATTGACACCGACCGGGATTCTGGCAATGCTCTTACAGGACGACGAACAACCTTAACTTCTGCCATCAACCTGACTTTACGTAACAGGTTCTCAACCATATCCCGCGCCCCAGGAGTACCCGGACCTTTGGGTTTAACCACTGCGGCCAGAGCACCGGCGGCAATCGCACGATACGATTTCTCGGTTAGGCTCTGATTCAGATTAGCACTACAGATGACAATTGG
>DAOWHJ010000026.1 GCA_030641485.1 Pseudomonadota bacterium | reverse complement strand
CAAATTCTGGTTGCAGATGATAGTACATCTGGTGGTACCATTGAGGAGTTTATGGTTTGTACCGGCTGCTTAAAGCCTGTGGTGATGTTTATCTGCCACGGATTGAGCACTACTTGAAAGCATTGCCATTTGCAGATCCTACTGGCGTCCGTTTTGCACCGTCCTTGGGAAAAGCTATGCGTTACAGTGTTGAGGCTAAGGGCAAACGCTTGCGGCCCATATTGACAATTATGGCTTACCGTCTGGTTGCCGATGACTGGGTTCGCGCCCTGCCGGTGGCGGCCGCCTATGAATTGGTTCACACATACTCTTTGATCCATGATGACCTTCCGGCAATGGACGACGATGATTGGCGTCGGGGAGTGCCGACAAATCATAAGGTTTTTGGTGAAGCTTTGGCGATTTTAGCCGGTGACGCACTCTTGACCGAGGCCTTTCGCCTGCTTGCCGAAGAGGTTGATGCAAAACCTGAGGTTATTGTTAGACTTACTGCAACTTTGGCTAAAGTGGCCGGGCGTGACGGTATGGTTGGTGGGCAGGTTATCGATATATTAAGTCAGGGTGCCGGTGGAGATGAGGAGTCTTTAAGTGAACTTTTAGAGACCTTGCATCGGCGTAAAACCGGAGCGATGATTACCGGAGCCCTGTTGGCTGGGGTTGATCTTGCCGGAGGTGACCGTGAATTACGTTTACGTTTGGAAAAGTTTGGCATGCTTATTGGCTTGGCTTTTCAGGTAGCGGATGATATTCTTGATGAGGTTGGCGACCAGGAGAGTCTGGGTAAAGATATTGGTTCTGATCGTGAGCTGCAGAAATTGACATTTGTATCGTTGTTTGGTCTTGATGAGGCCCGAGAGAAGCTTTTTAACCTTCATCGTGAGGCGCTTATGCAAATTGAGCCTTTGGGTGAGAAGGGGTTGGGGCTCAAAGCTTTGGCTGATTACATAGTGGAACGGGATCGTTGATAATGGGACGTACACACATTATTGGTTGTGGCAAGTTCGGTCAGCGAGCTTTGGAATTTTATAGTTCAGGATCGCAGTCTCAGAGCCTGGTGTTAGTCGATTCTGAAAAGAGAAATCTTATTGCCGGCCAGGCGCTTTTGGCTGGTTCTGGGGTGAAAACTTTGACCAGTAGTCAGGATGCAGTCGACTATCTTGGGGGTCTGCTCGAAGACGACGAAAATTGCAAAGATGATTGGATTATTCCCACAGTACCGTTGCATTTAGCTTTTGCTGTGTTGGAGAAAGCCACCGGACGTGGGCGCCTCGGGTGGGATATTGAACCCCAATTACCAAATTTTTGCGCTGGTGAGCGGGACGAAGTTTATAGTTCTCTAGCTGATTTTCTCTGTCCCTCTGACTGCCCGCAGCCGCGGCGTTACTGTTATCACACCAAGGAGCAGCGTCAACCGTCACTGCTCAATTGGTTGGCGGGTGTGGAGTACCGTGTGGCGGGGAGAAAATTACCATCAATTATTCTGCCAAGTACTCAGATTGGACCCGGTCTGGGTGGTTTTCCGCTCAGACGTTTACTCAGGATAATTAACTTTGTTAAAAAAAGATGTCCTAGTCCGCTACTTTTTAGTACTGCATGTCGTTGTCATGGGGTTACGAATATTCTTGCAGGCACAAGTTAACCAGATAATGCTTAACTTGTGTCTGGATTTTGCAGAGGCTATGCCAGATGATGGGACTCTCACTATTAAAATTAAAAATGTCAGAATTTGATAGAGAAGATTCGTTTAGTGTTGGGTTGATGTGAATAAGCGCGAGACCATTAATGAGCGTCGCCAACGAGTAAAGGTGATTATACTTGCCTTGTCTCGTCTCTATCCGCAGATATCGTGTGGGCTCATCTATAGCAATCCGTTGGAATTATTGGTTGCGGTTATTCTGTCAGCTCAATGCACTGATGTGCGGGTAAACCAGGTGACTCCCGCCCTTTTTAGGAGATTTCCAGATCTTGATGCTTTTGTCAACGCTGACCGGGTTGTGCTTGAGGAGGCCATTCGGAGTACCGGTTTTTTTCGCCACAAGGCCAAAAACATCCAACTCTGTTGCCAGCAACTTTCAACGGATCATGCGGGCAGGATACCCCAATCTTTGTCTGAATTGGTGAAACTTCCCGGAGTTGGGCGCAAAACCGCCAATGTTGTTTTGGGCGAGATTTTTGGCCTGCAGGGTGTGGTTGTCGATACCCACGTCAAGCGCATCAGTTATTTGTTGGGTTTAACAAAAAGTGAAGACCCAGTTAAAATTGAACAGGATTTAATGAAAATTATTCCCAAAATGGCTTGGAATCTCTTTTCGAACCTGTTGATCTATCATGGTCGCAATCTCTGTCCGGCGCGAAGACCATGGTGTGAATGCTGTCCATTAATAAAAGTTTGTCCGGCAAGTATCTGATACAATTAAGGATGCCCTGAAAAACCCGCACATATTCGTCTACTGTTTATTGAATTATTGCTTCAGTCACTGAGCTACGGAGAACGCAGAGTAAAATCAACAGTTCTCTGTGGCAATTAACAGCCTGATTTACAACGGCTGATTTATAGTTTTTACGAAAACTTTAAGCGAAGTCGAGTATAGACAAAGATTCAGGTAAACTTATGTTTGGTCTTGATATCACAAATATTTTGAGCCCCAATTACGATTGTCGTCCTCAAGGGACCATAATTGACCTTGTGGTTATCCATGCCATCTCTCTGCCTCCGGGTCAATTCGGCAGTGAGCGGGTACTTGATTTTTTTACAAATACCCTTGATGTTACAGCAGACCCATACTTTGTAAAACTTGTAGAGCTTAAGGTTTCAGCCCACTATTTCATTGAGCGTTCTGGCAGAGTGATTCGTTTTGTGCCAGATGAAAATCGCGCCTGGCACGCCGGAATTAGTAGTTTTTCGGGGCGCGAGAATTGCAACGATTTCTCTTTAGGTATCGAACTTGAGGGGGATGACTTTACGCAATTTAGTGAAGTTCAGTATCTGCATTTGCAGAGTCTGCTGGAAATTTTAAAATCTCGTTATCCAGCGATAACTGATAAGCGGATTGTTGGTCATTGTCATATCGCTCCGCAACGTAAAAGTGACCCCGGTCCTTTTTTTGATTGGCACAGAGTCGGGGGTGGGCCTTGACGAATGAGAGGGTTAGCCAATTACTCATGGTAGGGGTGGTTGGAGATGAGTTGAATGAGTATGAACGTATTACATTTAAGCATTTTCCACCGGGTGGTGTGATTCTGTTTGCGCGCAATTGTGTTAATCTAGAGAAAACTAAATCATTGGTTGCCGAGTTGCAAGAGATCTCCTGCATGGTCTCGGGTTTGCCGTTGATTATTGCAGTTGATCAAGAGGGGGGTCCGGTGATGCGCCTGAAAGCCGGATTTCCTGAATTTTCCGGAGCCTCGGTTTTGGGGGTTGAGAACTCACTTGATCATACCAGAGCTACTGCCCAAGCGTTGGCTGAGGCCCTGCTCACAGTTGGTATTAACTGTAATTTAGCCCCGGTCGCTGATCTTTATCAAGCTTCGAGTAGAGTCCTGCTTGACCGTTGTTTCGGGGATAATCCGGAATTGGTTGCAGGTCATGTAGGAGCCTTTGTTGAGGGATTACAAGTGCAGAAGGTGGCCGCTTGTGTGAAACATTTTCCCGGCCATGGAACCGTCGCCGAAGATAGTCACAAACTTTTACCGGTTTCAGATTTGTCCAGGTCGGAGCTGGCATCTCATCTGCAACCCTTTCGCGCTGCAATTGCGGCTGGGGTAGAGTTGATGATGGCAGCACATATTAAATTCCCCGCAATTGATTCACGAACGGTGCCATTTTCACCACTCTTTTTGCACGAAATGGCTCGTCTTGAACTTGGGTTTGACGGGGTTCTACTTTCTGATGACCTTGATATGGCAGCCGTTACCGATAAGCCTCTTGCAGAAGTTATGGTTTCAGGGATTATGGCTGGTCTTGATATGGCTTTGTGGGGCCGAAATATGCGACCGGTTATTGATCCTGAGCCGGTGGTTGCCGATTTTTGCAAAAAGATGCGAAATTCTGCTCTGGACCGGGAAGCGTTACAAAGTAAATTTAAGCGAATCAAGTGCTTGCGTGAAGGGCTGCGATGTTGATGCGGGTGTTGCCCGCAATCTAAATATTTTCTGCAATGACGCAAAGAGTTTACATGATTGAGATTTTTTCTGCTTTTCTTTGCGCCTTCGCGGCTTGAGTGAGCATCGCGAACGGACGGGAGACTGATTTTGATTGTTTTTACGATGCCATCAACTTTATAGCTGGATTTTGCTAATGGTGAAACTGGGAGTTGAAAACTTTATTGAGCGGAAAACTAAAGCTCTCAATGGTCAGCGTGCGGCTTTTTTGACCCATCAGGCCGCGGTTGATAGTTGCGGGGTGACTTCGTTGGCGAGTGTGCGGTTGGCATTTCCCGATCTTGTGAGTGCAGTTTGGAGTCCTCAGCATGGGTTCTATGGTGATCGCCAGGCAAATATGATTGGCTCGAGTAATTTTTCTGATCCCTTATCGGGTTTGCCGGTTTACAGTCTTTATGGTGAGAAGCGCAAACCGACGACGGCGATGTTTGTTGATATAGATGTTATCTTAGTTGATCTTGTCGATGTCGGCTGCCGGGTCTATACTTACATATGGACCCTCTTTCTTGTGCTCAAATCAGCAGCTCGGGCTGGGGTGAAAGTTATTATTTTAGATCGCCCCAACCCGCTTGGCGGCGAGGTTGTTGAAGGTAATTTTCTCTCTAAAGATTATCTCTCTTTTGTCGGCCTCTACCCTTTGCCAATGCGTCACGCTTTAACCATCGGTGAATTGGCCTGCTATTTTAAGCAATCAGCGAATATTGATGTTGAACTTGAGGTCGTGGCGATGAGTGCTTGGTCGCGGAGTAGTTACTATGGTGAAACTGGTCTTTTCTGGGTTTTACCATCTCCTAATATGCCATCCCCAACCACGGCTTTAGTCTATCCGGGCCAGGTTCTGCTGGAGGGGAGTAATCTTTCAGAAGGTCGCGGCACCACCTTGCCGTTTGAACTTTGCGGAGCCCCGTTTATTGAGCCAATGGCTCTACTTAATGAGATTGATAAATCAGCCGTTGCCGGACTCTTTCTGCGACCCACCTGGTTTACACCGACCTTCGACAAGTGGGCTGGTGAGCTTTGTGGCGGTTTGCAGCTTCATGTTGTCGATGTGAAAAAGTTTTCACCATACCGCTTTACTTTAAGCCTGCTCAAGGCGGTTATCAAACTCTATCCGAGTGACTTTTGCTGGCTTGAGCCACCCTATGAGTATGAATATGAGAAACTTCCCATCGATATTCTGACTGGAGATCCCACAATTCGTTTGCT
>DAOWHJ010000015.1 GCA_030641485.1 Pseudomonadota bacterium | reverse complement strand
TTTTATCTCGAAGTTTCCTTGCTTGGCCAATTGCGCGTGGGCATTCAGCGCAACAGCAAGATTGAAAAGCATGCTCAAGGCCAGATACGCGGTTGCTTTCAGCAATATTCTGTTCAGTTACCGCGAAAAAAGCCGGGCAAAAAAAGAGAAGCTATCGACGCCAACCCCAGCTTCAAATAAACCCGCATCAGATCCACTAAATCGATTTGGCAGTACCCTGACCAAGGCCATTGCGACCATGATCGAATGGTTTACCGAGCGCTGGTATCGACGACTTTCAGTAGTTATAGTACTTGGTGGCGGTGCGTTGATAGTTGCCGCCCTGCTCTTCCCCAAAATGGAGTACCTACCCACCGGTAACCGCAATCTTATTTTAAGTATTCTCATACCCCCGCCGGGCTATTCTGATGTCGAAAGGGGGGCGGTCGGTCATGAAATTGGTCGCCAGCTTAAACCCTATATGGAAAAAGAGATCGATGGGGCCGATAAGGTTTCAACCTACTTCTACGTTGGCCGGGGACAAATGCTCTTTATCGGTACCAAAGCTGCTAATCCTGAACGTGCACGCAGCATCATCCCACCATTACAGAAAATTATCGCCTCCATTCCGGGAATGTTCGGGATCACACTGCAACGAGGTATTTTTGAGAAGGGTTTAGGCAAAGGGCGTACTATTGAAGTTGATATAAGCGGCCCCAATCTCAGCCGTCTAACCGAGGCCGGAAGAGCCCTATTCGGCATGATCAGTGGAGCTATTCCCGGCACACAAATAAGACCGGTGCCATCTCTGGAATTAACTAGCCCGGAAGTTACAATAACCCCCCGCAGCGACCGCAGTGCGGCCTTAGAAGTTGACGCAAGAGAGCTTGGCTTAATGGTTGATGTCTTCTTGGATGGCCGAAAAATCGACAATTTCAAGGCCCCAGGCCGCAAGCAGATCGATTTGATTTTGATGGGTGAAAAAGATTTGATCGTCACCCCGGACCAGATTATCAACCTACCGATGGTCACCAAA
Source organism: Pseudomonadota bacterium (assembly GCA_030641485.1). Lineage (GTDB taxonomy): Bacteria > Desulfobacterota > Anaeroferrophillalia > Anaeroferrophillales > Tharpellaceae > Tharpella. The sequence continues at coordinate 1,834 of DAOWHJ010000015.1, read as the reverse complement.
AGCGGCCAAGTCATCCCCATTTCATCTCTGGCAAATTTAACGGAAACCTCGGGGCCAACCCAGATCAACCACTTGGAGAGACAACGCAATGTCACCCTGCAAGTCACCCCTCCCCAAAGTGTACCATTAGAAGAAGCGATGGATATTTTATCGCAAAAACTCCTGCCCCAACTTGAAAAAATTGGTCTTTCCGGTAATGGGGTTGAAATCTCCCTGTCCGGCACCGCTGACAAATTGACCCAAACCCGAATCGCCCTGCAAAGAAATTTTATCCTCGCTTTAATTATAACCTATTTGCTGATGGCGGCTCTGTTTGAAAGTTTTTTCTACCCCTTAATTATCATGTTCAGCGTCCCGCCAGCAGCGGCTGGTGGGTTTATCGGGCTCGCTCTGGTCAATCAGTTCGTTGCCCCTCAAGCCCTGGACATTCTGACTATGCTCGGTTTTATTATTCTAATTGGGGTGGTGGTCAACAACGCTATCCTCATCGTCCACCAGACCTTGAATTTCAAGAACTCCGGCATGACTGCAAAGGCTGCTTTGAAAGCCTCGGTCGAGAGCCGTATTCGCCCGATCTTCATGAGTTCATTAACCAGTGTTTTAGGAATGCTGCCTCTGGTCCTCTTCACCGGGGCCGGTTCTGAACTCTATCGCGGCCTCGGCAGTGTGGTTTTAGGCGGGCTCGCCCTCTCCACAGTGTTCACACTCTTTATGGTCCCGGCCCTGCTCTCATTTTTCATCAGGGACTGATAAAGTGGTCACTAACAAATTCATCATCATTCTAATAGCACTAATAACCCTCGCAGGCTGTGGTGAACGTGGCGGCATGGGCGGGCTCCTGACTCCAGCTGATGTGCTGATCATTAAACATCATGTGCGTCAACACTATATCTGCCTAGAGGAATTTTGTCGCCGGCTCTATCTTAAAAACCCCAAATATGAACCCAATCGAGTAAAACAGGCTGAAAAACTTAAAACCATCTTCCACGACCAGAATAATCTTGGCTCACCTCTCAACTCTCCCTATGATAAATTAGCATCGCATGAAATCTTAGCTGCGGTTTTTGCAAAAGATACTCTCAACAAAGACCGTATTGCCCTGCTCGCTCTAGGACTTAAGAAGAGTATTGGTGAAGGTTATAGACAGGATGTTCTGGACAACACAATGGTTACGAGCCTGCAAGTTCCACTGGAGCGCTTAAAGAAACTCTACAGCAATCTCAGCCAGGTTAACTGGCGCCTTAAAATCTACCACGATCAACAAGAAAAACTCTATTTTTTGACCAACGAAAAGTCACCTGAAGGCCACCTGAATATGGGCTATGAAGTCTTAATGACCAAGGTTCTCACCAGAATTGAAGATGACATTTACATGCGTGGCGGCAACCCGCCCCATGAAATATTCAGGATGTCAACTATGTTTTTCTCACTCTTTCTTTGATGTCATCGTGAAAACTCATGCGATGGCTAAGTAAAAATTGAAGGCTTATTTCACGCCCCACCACCTTTTGTTAGCGATAAATATCTTTCCTGTGACCAATCTTTACGATGAATATTGTAAGGATATTGTCTTCAACTTTGTATAGTATGCGGTAGTTTCCCCCACGAACTCTATACTTGTCTTGATTCGATAATTTTATACTTCCTGTTGGATGTGGATTATCTGCGAGACCTTCAATTTTTTCTAGAATTTTAAGCAGCTCCTTTTTGGGTATTTTACCTAGTTCTTTCTCTGCTGACTTTTTTACCTGAATTCTATATTTTGCCATCAGCCTTCAGCCCCTTCACTAAGTCTTCAAAAGAAATTGATGATTCAGAAGCCCTTACTTCAAAG
>DAOWHJ010000155.1 GCA_030641485.1 Pseudomonadota bacterium | reverse complement strand
TTTATGTGGTTAGCGATAGATGGTTACAATGTGATTGCGGCGCTGACTGGTGAGCCCTTGGCTCTACTTGATCTCGAAACTGAGCGGGAGGAGTTTTGCCAACTCCTGGTGCGCTACCGGAGTGTCAGTAAAAACCGGCTCACGGTTGTTTATGATGGTGGCCGGGCTTTTTGTGGTGAACCAAGTAATTATTCAGAGAGTGGGGTTAAGGTAGTTTTTTCAACTTCAGGTCAGAGTGCAGATCAACTATTGATCCGCATGGCGCACCAGTATGGTTCAGGCCTGACTGTAGTAAGCTCAGACCGTGAAGTGGCTCGGGAGTCTGAAAAAAGCAGTGCCATTGTTATAGACTCAGGAGAGTTTGTTCAGCGCTTGTTGCTGGCATTAAGTGGAGATGAGGGCGAGGATGATGACGCGTTAACTACTAAATCCCCCCGTCATTTGACCCGAAAAAAAGGCAACCCTAACCGTCTCAGTAAAAAAGATCGCCGTCGCAATCAGCGTCTGAAGTTAATGTGATTGCCAATATGATTATGGGGGACATTCAGTAGGCCAGGATCAGGGCAGCAACGCTTTTTACGAGGGTCTTAACTGTAAGGGTCACTTACCCGCCTTAGAAAAGTCGGTTCTCTTTATTCAGGCAGAGCCGCATGATGTTATCTTTATGTTTGTAGACTATGAAGCCGGACATCAGTAGCGATATGTAGACGATCTTCCAGCTTGCGCCAGTTTGACAGATGAAGAGTGGCATTGTGATAGCAGCGACGATAGAGCCTAAAGAGACAAAGCGTGTTATTGCCGTGATTGCCGCAAAAAGTAGAGCCCCTAAAAGTGTCGCTCCCGGAGCTAAAGCGAGAAATATCCCTAGAGCTGTTGCGACTCCTTTGCCGCCTTTAAATCCTAAAAAAAGCGGGTAGAGGTGGCCCATAAAAGCGGCCAGACCAGCAAGGGCCGTAACCCCGTCACCGGCACCGAAAAGACGAGCCAGTATAATGGCCGAAAAACCTTTGAGGCAATCTCCGCCAAGGGTGATAAGGCCAGCTTTTTTGCCCGCTGTACGAGCGAGATTGGTGGCTCCAATGTTGCCGCTGCCGAGATTTCGTGGATCGCCACTTTTAAACCACTCTGCGACCAGAATCCCAACCGGGATAGAACCTAAAATATAAGCTAAAATCCAAATAAATAGTGCTTGCATAATTTTATTGTGTCAAAGGTTGAGTTTTAATGAAGAGAGTCACGCTTCTACCGGTATTTCTCGACATAAGCGTAGGCATTGTGGTTATGAATACTCTCCATATTTTCGGCTTCTATCGTAAACCAAGTGATATTGCTGTCACCCTGGAGGCGTTGGAAGAGGTCCCTGACCATATCTTCGACAAACATTGGATTGTTATAAGCTTTTTCGGTGACATACTTTTCGTCCGGTCTTTTTAAGAGCGGGTAGACTTCACAGCTCGAGGCATTCTCAATTGTCTGGATCATATCTTCAATCCAGACAAACTTATCAAAACTGAAGTTGACAGTGACCGTACTACGTTGATTGTGAGCACCGTTCTCACTGATCGCTTTGGAACAAGGGCAGAGGCTGGTGACCGGGACCTTGATCATGACCTGGAAATCCATGGCATCAGCGGTCTGGCTGCCAATAAAAGTGCATTCATAGTTCATCATACTTTTAGCTCTTGAGACCGGAGCTTCTTTCTCCAAAAAGTAATCGAAACTGATTTCTAAATGGGCAAATTCAGCCTCTAGGTGTTCTCTGATTTCGCCTAAGATGGTGGGGAAGACGCTGATGCCGATTTTTTTGTGGTATTTGTTGATAACTTCAACAAAACGGCTCATGTGGGTTCCCTTGAAATGGTGGGGGAGGCCGACATAGATGTTGAAAGAACCGGTCGTGTGCTGGACACCGTTAGTTTTGTCGAGGACTGTGATCGGGTATTTTACTCCTTTTACACCGACCTTGTTAATATCGATCTGTCGGTGGTCCTGCATTTTCTGGGTGTCATGAATGGTGGTAGGCATGCTGGGTGTCCTTGCAATGTCCTGGTTAACGAAAGTATGAAGCGGCGGCCTTATCAGATTCCCAGGCAACGATTTTTTTGACCTGGACCGGGAGTTTCAGCATTTTTTTTTCAAGTTCAACAAATATATGTTCGGCAATTAATTCCGATGACGGACTCTTTCCGGCAAAGATCGGCAACTCGTTCAGGTAGGTGTGGTCTAGGGTGTCAAGGATGGAGTTAGTGTGGTCTTTAAGTACTTTGAAATCGATCAGCATCCCGCTTTTGTCAAGTTCAGTGCCCTCGATGTAAATTTCAATTTTCCAGTTATGACCATGCAGATTTTCACATTGACCGCAGTAGTTGAGCAAATTATGAGCGGCCGCAACTGCAGTTTCTATCTTGAGTTCATATGGCATTGTCAGTTACCTTTTTCATTATTAGTAATTGTTGTTGCTGACGATGATCTTCGATGAAGGAGTAGGGTATTATTCTGATCAACTCATCCAAAGTCGTCTCTCCTGCTCTTAGTTTACCAAAGGCCTCTTCGATAAGTGGTATCGTGCTTCCTCTGGCACTGACCCTTAATTCATCAAGGTCGGCTCTCTTGTTGATCAGTAGCATGTCGTGTTGGCTAGGTTCCCAAAGTTCGGCGATGGCAATTCGGCCCTTGTAACCGGTGTGGTTGCACTCACTGCATCCTGTACCTTTGCGCCAGCGGATGTCTGTCGGTGGAGTTGGGAAAAATTCGTCAATTAGCTCCTGAGACGGGGTGTAGTCTTCTATGCAGTGTGAGCAGACTCGTCGGGCCAGGCGCTGAGAGATGACTCCGATAAGTGACGATGAGATCATACTCGGGTTGACACCAAGCCCTGTCAGTCTAGAGATGGCCCCGAGAGAGTCATTGGTATGCAGGGTGCTTAATACCAGGTGCCCGGTCTGGGCGGCACGGATTGCCATCTCGGCGGTCTCATTATCACGGATTTCACCGATCATGATTATCTCAGGATCGTGGCGCAGGAAAACCCGGATATAGCTGGCAAAGGTCAAGCCTATTTTTTCGTTTACTTCACATTGCATAAAGTTGTCGTAGACATGTTCAATTGGGTCTTCGGCTGTGACCACTTTTAGTCCGGGCCGGTACGCAGTCAACAGGCCCGATTGTAGGGTTGTACTTTTACCCGACCCCGTAGGTCCGGTGACCAGGATAATGCCGGTATTTTGTTGGAAGAGTTTGGTCATTTTCTCCGTGAGTTTTGCTGAGAATTGTAAATGTTCAATTTTAGATGGTGCTTTTTGTGAGTCAAGAATGCGAATGACTATGTTCTCGCCATAGTAAGAGGGAACGACTGAAACCCGGAAATCAACACTTGATTTTTCGCCATTGCGGATAACATGTGAGCGGAAGCTGCCATCTTGAGCCAGGCGTCGTTCGGCAATGTCAAGTTTAGAAATAACTTTGATACGGGAGATCACTTCACGATGAAATCTGTTGATATCTTCCTGGAGAGAGCCCAAGTCGAATTCCTGAAGCAGACCGTCGATTCTGAATCTGGCGACCATATGTTGGTCCAGGGTCTCCAGATGAATATCTGAAGCCTGTTGCTGTAAGGCCCAGCTGAGGATGCTCTGGACCAGAAGATCAGCTCTTTTGCTCTCTTGGGCTTCAACGTATTGGGGCTTGCGAATTTCACTTGGGGAATCGTCTTCCAGGTTGAGGCTGAAATCTATAGTTGAATTGATGTCGTTGAGATTGTCTGTTGCACTGCTGCCAGAGCCGGTTTCGCTGGAGTAGAGCCGGCTGAAAGCACTATTAATAGCGCTTTGAGATGAGGTGACGATGTTGATTTTTAGGCGCGTGAACATTTCAAGCTCAGCCGCAACCTCACCGTTAGTGGGGTCGTCCATAGCCAGGGTGATACTGCCTTCGGTCATCGATATCGGGATTATTTTGTGTTTTAAGGCGTAGTCTCGGTTAATTATTTTGGTCAGGTTATGGTCAATGTTGAGGCGGCTGATGTCAATGTAGGGGATGTTGAGTTGAGTGCTTAATGCCTGGCGCATGGTCTCATCTGAAATGAATGATTTTTTCAGAAGAACCTCACCTAGGCGTTCACCGCTTTTTTTCTGTTCTTTGAGCGCAAGTGCGAGCTCTTGTTCGGTGATGGCATTACAACGCACAAGGATGTCGCCTAGGCGACTCTTCTTATTGTATTTGTCCATGATATACTGAAGTTGTTGGGCATCGATGTAATTTTTTTCAACCAGGATTTGGCCTAGATAGTTATGGTTTGATGGAGTTTTGGGGGTCTCTTTCTGGTAGCGAAGGGCTGCTTGAAGCTGGTCGGGAGTAATGAAACCTTCATCAACCAGCAACAGACCAAGTCTGCTGTTGTCTTCCGAACTCTGTACCATATGCATCACCATGAAAAAGAGGTTAGAATAGAATTTAAACCGCTCCTTTCTAGTCTATAACGACACTATTTGTCAATCAGCTATTGAGTGGTAATATAGGTGTCTGATCGAAAAGAGGTGATTACTGGAGAAGTTTTTCAAGTCTGGTGATGCTGTCGCTGAAAAGGGCGCATTCTTCAATCTCTTGGCGCAGGAAGGCAGTGATCTTTTCATGCAGCGTGATGGCGCGGTCAATGCGTGGGTTGCTGCCGCTGACATAGGCACCGATATTAATCAAATCTTCGGCTTCCTGGTAAGCTGCCATAAGGTTTAAGAGCTCACCCGCATTTTGGGTCTGTTCGCGACGTACGATATCGATCATCACCCGACTTTTGCTGGAAAGTGGGTCAATTGCGGGATATATGTTACGGTCGGCAAGTTTGCGTGAGAGGACGATGTGGCCATCAAGGATCGAGCGGGCGGCATCAGCAATTGGTTCGCTTAAGTCATCACCTTCAACCAGTACGGTGTAGAGACCGGTGATAGAGCCATCTCCATCATCACGACCAGCGCGTTCGAGGAGTTTTGGTAGTAGCGAGAAAACCGATGGGGTGTAGCCTTTGCTGGTGGGCGGTTCACCAATTGCGAGCCCAATTTCTCTCTGGGCCATGGCAAAGCGGGTCAAGGAGTCCATCATCAGGAGGACATCCCGATTAAGATCGCGAAAATACTCAGCAATAGCCGTTGCAAGAAAGGCCCCGCGTAAACGGACCAAGGGAGCCTGATCTGAGGTTGCAACGACGACCACACTGCGTTTCAATCCTTCGGGACCAAGATCACGTTCAATAAATTCTCGAACCTCACGACCACGCTCGCCAATTAAAGCAATGACATTGATATCGGCCTTGGTATAGCGGGCCATCATTCCTAATAGGACACTTTTACCGACCCCAGAGCCCGCCATGATGCCCATCCGCTGCCCCTTGCCACAGGTCAGGAGGCTGTTGATGGAACGAACTCCAAGGTCAATCGGGGAGACTATGCGGCGGCGCTTGAAGGGGTTTATCGGGGGTCGGTAGAGGGGGATCTCCTCTGAACAGTTGTCAAGCTCACCCAAGTTGTCAAGCGGGCGGCCCAAACCATCAATTACCCGGCCTAAGAGGGCTTCGCCGACTTTTATCGTGGCGGGTTGGCGCAGTGAAAATATGCGGTTTCCCGGGGCGATACCTTTAAGCTCACCCAGTGGCATCAAGAGAATGCGTTGTTCCCTGAAGCCGACAGTTTCACAGGTGATGCTGGTTTTGGTCAGGGGGTTTTCAATGCGGCAGAGATCGCCGACCGAGACCGCTGGTCCATCACCCTCTATAACCAGGCCGGTAAGGCTTGTTACCAGGCCGGTATAGCGAAAAAGTTTCTCGTCGTTAACCCGGTTCTGTAGGGCTTTGAAATCAACCATTGGTACACTCTCGCTTCAAGGTCACGACCGATAGGCGGAAAAAGGTTTTGGGTGTCTCAACCGTTTATCAGGAGGCGCTCTAACTCCTCAAACTTACTGCGTAGACTGGCATCAATGCGACCCATTGGTGACTCAAGGATGCAGCCACCTCTTTCAACTATATCGCTGACCTCAATTTTAAGGTTTGCAAGCTTGGGAAATTCGCTCAGCAGTTCAGGTCTGAGCTGGTCAATCAGGTTGAAATCATCATTGTTTAAGAGCAGGGTCGCATCTCCTTGAATCTGTCCTTCCTGCAGGATTTCGTTGACAGTATCAACGATGACTTTTTCATCCAGTGAGATCTCCCGGTTGATTAACTGTTTGGCACAGGTTAAAGCGAGCCGGACCAGTTCCTCCTCATGTTGTTGGTAGCAACGTTTCTGGGTTGTTGTCAGGCGTTCAAAGAGTTCATCTAGATGGGCTATGTGTTGGGTGATTTTTGCTTGGGCTTCTTTGAGCCCATCTTCTTGGGCCTTGCTGAACGTGGCCCGTTTGAGGTTTTCAGCTTCAGCTTCAGCACTGATCAATATGCCAGCGGCTTCAGCTGCGGCTGAGGTCAAAATCCTCTCTTTTTCAGCGTCGGCTTTACGCCGACACTCTTCACTGATTTTTAGCTCGGCCAGGTTGGGGCCTGAATCTGTCGGGCTCGGGGCGTGAGCTGGGGCCAGAAATGCTGGGAATGAGCTGGTTCTGAATTTTATATCAGGGCGTTTTCCTTTGCTTGCAGAGCGCTGGCTTTTTCCGCGATTCGACGGACCGATAAATTTGGGCAGTTTCAGCTCTTTGACATTTTCCAACCTCTGATGCCCATTTTCTGAGTTCACACTTGACCCCGTATTGGCCTTGTGACGGGAGTAGGTTAGGGTCTGAAAAGTTCTATTTTGGGAAAGATTTCGGTTAGACAACTATATCACCTCCACCGCCCTTGGAGGCGATAATTATTTTACCTTCGTCTTCAAGTCTGCGCGCTACTTTGACAATGTTTTGTTGGGCTTTTTCAATGTCTGTGAGCCGGGCTGGACCCATGGCTTCCAGGTCATCTTTAATCATGTCAGCTGCTCTTTGTGACATGTTTAGATAAATTTTCTCTTTGACATCATCAATTGCGGTCTTTAAGGCGAGCAGGAGGTCTTCGTTGTTGATCTCTTTCAGAATTGATTGGATACCGCGATCATCAACGTTGATAAGATCGTCAAATGTGAACATTAGCTTGCGGACTTCGTCGGCAAGCTCCGGGTCGCTTTCTTCAATTACTGACATGATCACAGATTCTGAATTTTTATCAAGATTGTTGAATACTTCGGCTACGGCTTCAACTCCTCCCAGGCCCTCGCTTGCCATTCCCCCGGTAGTTTTAAGTTCCTCATCTAAAACGGTTTCAATCTCATCAATCATCTCCCGGGGAACTGCCTCTAAAGATGCGATCCGCAGCATAATATCACCTTGGATACCCTCCGGCAGCAGGGTGATAATCTCAGCTGCTTGATCTGGGGACAGGTGGGCCAAAATCAGGGCAATGGTTTGGGGGTGTTCATTTCTGATGAAGGAAGCAATAACCTTGGCATCAACATGAGTCAGGTTGCCGAATGGTTTATGACGCAGTGAATCACGAACCTTCTCAAGGAAGCTGTCGGCTTTATTCTCACCCATGGTCTTTACCAAAATATTACGCAGGTAGTCACTGCCACCGGAAAAAACCATTTTGTGGCCAACTGTTTCCGTGAACTCACTGGCGATATTCTCGGTTACGTCGCCGGGGATGTCACCTAAGTGTGAGATTTCCTGGCTGAGTTGCTGGAGTTCAAACTCGCTGCAATGTTTCAGTACTGATGAGGCGATATCTTCGCCCAGTCCCAGCAGGAGAATTGCAGCCTTCTGGCGACCACCAATCCCGCCGTCATTTTTTCCTTTAGCCATAATTTGTCTTTTCCGATCAGTTGTAGGTTCTGTCGATAATTACGTTGCCTGTTCTTTTAACCACAGTTTGACAACTTTAGCAACCTCCTCCGGGTTTTCGGAGGCGAAATTGCTAACCTGGTCCATGACTGTGTTTGGTCGATTGATCTCGACTTTGTCGGCAATCTGGTCGGCCATTTGGCCGATGCCACCTTTTCTGCCAGACGCAGAATCTTCGTTACTGCTGGAGCCGATATTGCCGAGGCTTGTCCCCAGAAAACCTAAACCGGGTTTTAATATCTTGAGGTAGAAAAAGAGTCCAGCCAGAACCATTGCCAGGTATTTTAAGCCGGTGAAAATCAGGCCGTAGCGATCGGCCTTTTTCAGTTCTGCAACCTCTTGATTGAGGCTTTCGTTATTAAAAGCGATGCTTGCGACCTCAACCTGATCACCTCTCTTTTTATCAAAACCGATCGCCTTTTTGACCATGTTGGTGTAGATCGATATTTCAGTCTCACTTCGAGGTGAGAAGGTTTTGTCTTGACCGTCTTCTGTGCCGCCCGCGTATTTTCCGTCAACCATGACCGCAACACTGATTTTCCTGATTGAGCCGACCGGCATAATCGTACGGCTGACCAGTTTCGAAATTTCGTAGTTACGGGTTTCATCAGATTTATTGGCATTACTGCGATTTATGTCCTTGTTATTGGCCGACTCAACCTCACGTCCGGGAACGTTGCTGTTTAATCCGGGAACCCCACCCGGGGCGCCTGCTGAATCCTGGCGTTTTTCATTGAGCTTGTGTTCGCTCCGGAGTGCAACCTGATCCGGATCAAAAATTTCTTCAGTTTTTTCGACTTTATTGAAATCGAGATCAGCTGAAACCCGGACCACAACCTTACGCCGTCCGACAACTCGTTCGAGCATTGATTGTAGGCGCTCTTCAAGGTTGTTTTCGTATTTGCGGCGAAAATTCATCTCGTTTGTAGTTAACTGGTTCTGGTCAGCGCGTTTACCAAGGTCTTTTGAGAGTACTGTGCCGAAGGTGTCAAGGACGGTTACATGCTCTTGGCTTAACCCGGCCACGCTACCAGCGACCAAGGCCATAACCCCTTCAACCTGATTCGGCCGCAGTCGAGCTCCGGTACGAATCTTCAGGATTACTGAACAGGTGGCGTCCTGGTTGTCTTCGGCAAAGAGACTTTTTTTCGGCAGGACCAGATGGATTCTGGCCGACTCGACCTGTTGGATCTCGCTGATTGTGCGGGCCAGTTCACCTTGTAGAGCCCGTTGAAAGTTGATGTTTTGGACAAATTCGGTAACTCCGAGATTAGTCTTGTCAAAAATCTCAAAACCAACCCCCCCACTCATAACCTGACTGCCAGCCAGCTTGAGCCGGATTTCATAGACATCATCCTTTGCGACCTTGACGGTGTGGCCTGAATCGGCAAGACGATAGGGTATCCGACTCCGTTGTAAATAGTCAACGACACCTGCTGCATCCTCTGAAGAGAGGTTGTAGTAGAGTGGTGCGTAAGCGGTTGACATGGAGATGATGATGGCGGTTGTCAGGCCTATAACCAGAACTATGCCGCCGCCTAAAAGTCCAATTTTATGTAGAGCGCTACGGGTTTTAAACCAGTCGATCAGAGCTGTAAAACGTTCCATGTGAGTTCCTCAATCCTAAAACCGTAAGTTAATCCTGTCATTAAAACTATACCGGCATCCTCATGATTTCTTCGTAGGCCTTTAAGGCTTTGTTGCGAACCTGGGCGAGAAGTTGCATTGAGAGATCGGCTCGTTGCAGGGCGACAATCGCGCCCAAGGTGTCCTGAGATTGTCCGGTCGTGACCTCGGTGATTTTGTGGTCGGCCACTTGCTGGAGGTTGTTTACCTGTTGCAGAGCATTGTTCAACGTGTTTGAGAAGGAATTTACCGACCCGGTGTTGTTGGGTTGTAAAATGTCCTGCGCCTCTTTGCCCATCCGATTAAGCTCACTGAGATGGCTGGCGAAAGGATTGCTGGAAATATTTGTAATTGTCATGATCTTAGCCCTCACTCTATTTCAATAGGTCTATAGTTTTGTCGGCCATTTCTTTGGCATTTTTCATGATTGTCGCGTTAGCCTCGTAACTGCGGGTTGCTGAGAGCATGTTTACCATCTCTTCGAAGGTGTTAACATTAGGGTAGGCGACATAACCATCTTGATTAGCATCTGGGTGACCCGGTTGGTATTTCATGACCGGTGGTTTGGGATCGGTGATGACTTTGACTACCTTAACCGACATTGGCGTATCTTCACCACTGCTCACCTGGGTGCCGGTGGACCGGTCGGTTAGCTTTGCCAGGGTGGCCTGGAAAACCACATCCCGCCGCATGTAGGGACCGCCTTCTGGAGTTCTGGTGGTGTTCTGGTTGGCAAGGTTGCTGGCAATTACGTTGAGTCTGAACCTTTGGGCTGACATCCCACCCGCACTGATGCCCATCATTGTTTCAAAATTCATCTCTATTTGCCTCCTTCAACGATCGCATTTTTCAGGATCGACATCTTACTTTTGAGCATTTGTATTGAACGAGTATAGGCACTGCTGTTGATTGCCTGGTCGGCCATCTCCTGATCAAGGTTGACAGAGTTGCCGTCAAGACCACCTAATGAATTTTCTTTAGTGGAGATGTGCCCTTGAACCGAAAAAATTGATGAGGTATGGCCGAAGTGACCGGCATGGGTTGCCGTCATCGGTAGAGTCGTTGATAGATTAGTGGAAGCTTTGCGTAATGCATCAGAAAACTCAAATTTTTGGGCCTTGTAATCAGGGGTGTCAAGGTTGGCGATATTGCTGGCAATAACTTGGGCTTTTTGTGAACGCAGTTGCGCACTCTTAAACAATAGATCGCTAGTGCTGTCAAAAAGGCGGTTGATTGTCATGGATTTGACACTCCTAAAAGGCGTATTGTTTATTTAGCATGGGTGCTATCTATACAGTAGCTCAAGTGATGCACCCGAAATTTCCGTTCTCATCAGGAGATATGCAACCAGTGTGCCAATTCCCTTTAATGGTTTTTAGTAAGGGGTTAGATAGAGTTGGAGGGTGTCTTGAAAAAATACCCATTTAAGGTGAAAAGTCAATTTTCTTTTTGCTGCAACGGTTAAAGTATTTCAGCGGCGAGAGTTGATGGAGACCGTGAGCAGGTGTCATGCAAGCTGAGTTGGGTTGCCTGCTCACGTAAAATTGGGCAAAACTAAAGAAAGCGCCAGGATTTCACCCCTTGCGCTTTCTTTAGTTTTGCCCAATTTTACTTAGACCTCAATAGTAACTGGAACCATCAAAAAAAATTCGAGTGGCACTACATTTATTTCATTAGGTAAATTGGCTGAAAATCCTGTTAAATATGGGTGAGGAATCTGTCCAAAAATTTAATAGCTATCCTCTGCCGGCTTTAGCGATTCCCATCCTCCACCAAGAGCTTTATAGAGCCGTATCAGATTGGCGGTTACAGACCCTTCACTCAAGATCAGCTGATCTTGTAAAAGTAGCAGTGAGCGTTGGGCGTCCAGAACGTTGTTAAAGTCAACCAAACCGACTTGGTACTGGTCTTGAGCCAGTATGTCTGCCTGCTGGGCAGCATCCGTGGCTGCCATCAAGGCTTGATAACGGCGCTGTTCACTGGCATAAGCCACGAGTATATTTTCGGTCTCTTCCTGAGCCTTCAAGACCGTCATTTCGTATTCAATCAGGGCCTGTTCCTGGAGGGCGGAGTGAATTTCAATATTTTGACGAATGGCATTGCCATGAAAAATCTTCCAGGAGATAGACGGGCCGAAATTCCAGGTTCGGCTGGCAGCAGTCATGAAATCTCCGGTGGAAAGCGATTCAAGTCCGATACTGCCATTTAACATGAATCGAGGATAGAGATCCGCTGTAGCCACACCAACTCGGGCAGTTTGGGCTGCGACTCGACGCTCGGCCCGGCGAATATCGGGCCGATGACGTAAAGTTTCGGCCGGTACTCCGACAACCAATTTATTTGGAGGTGTCGGAATGGGTTTTCTTGTGGCCAACTCAGCATGGACAGCACCTGGTTCTTTGCCGAGTAGTACGGCCAAACGATTCTTAGCTGCTTCCAACCGGGTTTGAAAAATCGGTATTTGGGCTCGGGTTCGTTCCAAGTTGTAAAGGGATTGTTGTACGGCCAGTTCATTTATTATGCCAGCCTGAAACCGCGAATGGTTCAATTCATAGGTCTCTTGCTGAGTTTTAATGTTTTCCTCAACTACGGTCAAACCGTTCTGGTAGGTTCGCACATTCACATAGTTCAAAGCCACTTCGGCCAGCAAACTTACGAGTACGTCATGTAAATTTTCCTGTGCGAATCCAACCTCCGCATCGGCGGCTTCCACTGAGCGTCGGATGCCGCCGAAAATATCGAGTTCCCAACTCGCATCAAATCCAGCACTATAAAATTCATACTCTTCTTCTGAGATATCGCGACTTTTGGTGGCAGAAGCACCACCATTAAGAGCCGGGAAAAAATCGGCGCGGTTGACTCCGCGGCGGGCTCGGGCTACGCGGATACGAGTTCGGGCTACCTGTAGATCAAGGTTGCCACTGACAACTCGTTCAATCAGGTTGGAGAGTTCCGGGTCATTGAGAACTCTCCACCAGTAAGCCATGGTCTCAGGTCTTGGTAGTCCGGTGGTTAGACCACCTTGGAGTTTGGATGACCATTTCTCCGGAGCCTTGGGTTTTACAGAAATATAGTTTGGTCCAACCGCGGCGCAGCCACTTAAGCCTAAAACCGCAATGATTAGCAACAGAATAATTGCTGGGTACCTTATCAATAAATTTTTTGCGCTCATGGTTATCTCTTATTTGATAACTTCAGGTGACTACCATAAAGTTACAATAAATAGCGGTGAACATTGCTTCGCCCCATAAACGGGGTCACACCACAGGGGTGCTTCCTCGCTACACTCACTGCGAAGCCTGGGGTGCTGACGCACCTTGTACCATCAATGACCCCAATCCCGGCAGTTTGTAGGTGGCACCTTCAACAGGTGACGTCATATCTCGGTTGGGGTCAAAGCAAAGTTCGCCCACTATCTGCTGCAACTTAACTGCTCTTCCGCCCCTTGCGCCAGGCATGACCTTTTTCGCGGCCGGACTGAAATATGTAATAAAGTGCCGGAATCAAAAAAATGCCGATTAGGGTCGCGGCCAGCATTCCAGCAAAAACCGTGGTGCCAATCGCCCGGCGGCTACCGGCTCCGGCGCCACTGGCGATTACCATAGGTGCGATCCCAAGAATAAATGTAAAGGCAGTCATTAAGACCGGCCGGAAACGGACTTTAGCCCCGGCGATCGCGGCATCAGCCACAGTGGCCCCTTGCTCTCGCAGGGTTTTGGAAAACTCAACAATGAGGATCGCGCTTTTACTGGCGAGACCGACCAGCAGTACCAAGCCGATCTGGGCGTAAATACTCAAACTGAGTCCGGCCATCCACAAACCAACCAAACCGCCAAGACTAGCTACCGGTACTGAAATAACAATGGCTAACGGAATGTTCCAACTCTCATACTGGGCCACCAGAAAGAGATAAGCGAAAAGCAATGCCAGAGTGAATATTACCGGAATCTGGCCGCTGCTTTTTTGTTCCTGAAAAGACATTCCTGACCAGTCAAAAGTAAAACCTTGGGGTAAGGTTTTTGAAGCTATTCGCGTCATCGTCGCCATCGCTTCACCAGAGCTGAATCCTAAGGCGGCACTCCCATTAATTTTAATACTGCTGTACTGATTGTAACGTTTTACATTTTGGGGGCCGAGGGTTGTAGATACTGTTACCAGACTTTGCATTGGCACCATCTTACCGGTTTGGCTGCGAACATAGAGTCGGTTGATATCCTTAATTGCGTCGCGGTGTTGGATGTCAGCCTGCACCCTGACCTGAAAGACCCGGCCCAACAAATTAAAGTCGTTGGCATATTTCGAGCCGAGTTGGGCCTGCAGGGTGGCGAAAATTGTGCTGACCGGCACGTTAAGAGTTTCGGCTCGGGTGCGGTTGACGGTGAGCGAAATTTGTGGAGTGTTGGCGGTATAGGTACTGAAAACTCTTTGCAGCGAGGGTTCC
Source organism: Pseudomonadota bacterium (assembly GCA_030641485.1). GTDB lineage: Bacteria > Desulfobacterota > Anaeroferrophillalia > Anaeroferrophillales > Tharpellaceae > Tharpella. The sequence goes on along the minus strand of DAOWHJ010000155.1, from coordinate 4,657 downwards.
TGATTGGCGGCGATAACCAGAGCCTTGGCTGCCGCCGCCAACTCCTGGGGACTTTGATCTTCTAAACCCTGCATCTGAAAATTAAAGCCACCAGTACGGCCCAAACCGCGAATTGGTGGCGGTGAAAAGGCGAACATGTTGGCCGTCGAGATGGCCGAGAGTTTGCCCTGCACTTTTTTCAGGATGGCACCAAGTTGCAGATCTTTGCGGGTACGTTGACTCCAGGGATCAAGAACAATAACTCCCAAACCGACATTTTCGGCCGCCCCGCTAAGCAGACTGTAGCCGCTGACCAGCAGGATGTCATTAATTCCTTCAATACTTTGCAGCTCCTTAGTGACCTCTTCTAACACCTTACCGGTACGCGAGAGAGATGAGGCCTCCGGCAGTTGTATGTTAAGATAAAAAGAGCCTATATCCTCTTTTGGTAAAAAACTAACCGGTCGGTCGGTGAAGAGATAATATGAAGCCCCGAAAATACCGATAAAAATAACCAGCACCACTGCCTTACGCCGGAGCAGCCAGGTGGTGCCGTCCACATAACGGTCACGGGAAAAATTAAGTGTTCGATTAAACCAGGCTAACGGGCCTTGAGTTATGTTTTTAGGGGGTTTTAACAAGACGGCACAGAGAGCCGGGCTTAAAGTCAGGGCGTTAATGGTTGAGATAACTACGGCGGTGCAGATAGTAACGGCAAACTGTTTGTAGAGCTCTCCGGTAATGCCGGGCAGAAAACCAACCGGGACAAATACGGCGAGCAAAACCAGGGTCGTAGAGATGATCGGAGCCGTAACCTGTTGCATCGCTTTAATGGTTGCGGCTTTTGGGGTGAGGTTTTCTTCATGCATAAGCCGATAAACATTTTCGACGACAACAATAGCATCGTCAACCACCACCCCGATCGACATGATCAGAGCAAACATGGAGATGGTGTTGGCATTATAACCTAAAGCCATGAGGACAGCAAAGGTGCCGATCAACGAAACCGGAATGGTGACAGTCGGAACCAGCGTGGCCCGCCAGTCCTGAAGAAAGATATAATTTACGAAAAGAACCAGAAGAAAAGTTATGAGCAGGGTTTGCCCGATTTCACGAATGGTGGCTGAGACATATCTGGTAGTGTCGTACAACATTACGTATTGAATATCGCTAGGTTGCCTGAGAGCCAGAGTTTTAAGGGTCTTCCGAACCTCGTCCATGGTCTCCAAAGAGTTAGCGTTGGCGGCGCGGTAGATCGCCAGGGTTACGGCCGGAGACCCATTCATGGTTGATTCAGCCCGGTAAGTTTTGGCTCCAAGTTCGACTCTGGCGATATCGCGAATACGTACCAGACCACCGGCAGCGTTGGCACGGATAATAATATTTTCAAACTCCTGACTGTTTTTCAGGCGTCCTTGGGCCCGCAGGGTATATTGGAATTGCTGGTTGTTATCGGTCGGCATAGTGCCGATAGTGCCGACGGCCGCCTGGATGTTTTGTTGGCGAATACTTTTGATGACATCGTCTGCGGTCAGTCCCAGAGCTGCCAAGCGATCTGGGTCAAGCCAAATTCGCATGCTGTATTCCATCTCGCCGAAGATATAGACATCGCTGATGCCTTTGAGCCGAACCAGAGAGTCTTTGATTACCTGGTTGACATAATTACTTAAAAAAAGTTTATCCCGGGTCCCTTTGGGAGATAAAAAACTGATCGCCGCCAGCATGTCCGGCGAACGTTTGCGGATGGTTACTCCTTGTTCGATAACCTCTTTCGGTAATTTTGCAATCGCCATCTGGACTCGGTTCTGAGTGTTGACCTGGTCAATGTCTGGGTCGGTGCCGACTGCAAAAGTTACGGTCAGACTGTAACTGCCGTTATTGGAACATGTGGAGGACATATAGAGCATGTTGTCAACACCGTTGACGGCGTTTTCGATTGGTGCAGCCACACTGGCGGCCAGAACTTCGGCATTGGCTCCGGGATAGACCGTGCTTACCCGAATATTAGGCGGGGTGATTCTCGGGTATTGGGCAACGGGAATATTGAGCATGGCAATAAACCCGGCCAGGGTAATAATAATTGAAATCACCACCGCCAGCCGCGGTCGTTCAATGAAAATCCGGGAAAACATAGATTACCTCTTTTGGGGTTCGTCAGTAATAGTTTTCACGGTTTGTCCGGGTTTGACTTTTTGTAAACCCTGGATAATAACCAGATCTCCGACCTCGAGTCCTGAGGTGACGGCCCAGCGATTACCGCTGACCAGCGGCCCGGTAGTTATTCGTTGTTTAATTACCTGATTCTGCTGATCAACCACCAGAACATACCGTCCTTCACGATCTTGTAAAACAGCAGCTTGCGGAGTTACCGGGAGTCGCTCACCCTGACTTTGACGAATCATAATGGTAACATACTGTCCCGGCAACAAAAGACCATCAGCATTGTCGAATACGGCCCGAACGGCTATCGTTCCAGTTCCCCTGTCAACGACGTTATCAACAAAATCAACCTGACCGATAGTTTCCAGTATGTTACCGTTGAGGAGTTTGATTCGCGGGACCAGAGAGGGTTTCTTTTTGTTGGGAGATGAGTCTTTGAGAACGGCCTGGATGGCTGCTAGATCATTTTCACTAATCGAATAAAGTACCCGAATGGGGTTGAGTTGAACGATCCGGGCCAGGGGGCTGGAATCAGGTTCACACAAATTCCCCCGAGTGAGTGCCGTGCGCCCAATCCGACCGCTGATGGGTGCTTGCATCTTAGTGTATTCCAGATCGAGTTCGGATAGTTTGAGCGCCGCCTGGGTCCCCAAGAGTCGGGCCTGAGCCTGGAGCTCTTCGGCCACCGCCGTGTCCAAATCTGAAGCTGAAATCCCTCCAGAACGTACACTGCGAACTTGCTTTAGATATTGGTTGGTCTTGGCCAACGTTGCCTGGGCATGGGCAACGTTGGCTTTATCGGCCGCGACCTTGGCCTGGTAGGGAGCTTGTTCAATAACGTAAAGCAGATCGCCGGCCTGAACATTGCTACCTTCCTTGAAATTAACCTGCTCCAGAAATCCCTTAACCCGGGCTTGAATATCTACACTTTGAATTGCCTCAACATGGCCCACATATTCAGCCGGTGGGTTGATCTCTTCTTCAATGATGGATGTAACCGTCACTAATGGATGTGGTCCGCTCTTGGAATCTTGAGAAGCTGCTGCCGCAACCTGAAAAAAGGTCGAGATCAAAATAAAGATCAACAGCCCAACAAAGCCAATACTACGGGCACTGGTTGTTACCATTAAAAAAGATCGATCTATTAAACCGAAAGCTTTCTCGGAAAAGGTTAATTGTGGAGGGGATAGATTGGCATTAAATGACATTTTTATTTTCTCCAAGTCGCATACATGAATTTTGCTATATCAGTTCTCGACAATAAAATCATTTGACAATCTCAAATTAATAATTTAAATCTTCATTTAAGAAAGACTGTAAAGTCATTTCTTGTTTATGTCAAGGGGAATTTAAACTTCCCATTAGAGAATATTGTCTTTCAGTTAAAGCTAAAAAGGGAAAGGATCATTCATCATGACCAGGAGAGCAGACGGCAAGGAAAAACGGAGCCGGGTATTAGATTCGGCCTGTGAGGTCTTTGCGGAAAAAGGGTACCACGCCGCCACGGTGGCCGACATTTGTCAGCGAGCCGGGGCCAACATGGCGGCAGTCAATTATTATTTTAGTGACAAGTCCGCCCTCTATGTTGAGGCCTGGCAGCAGTCATATAAACAATGTTCCAGGCCTGATCCATCTGAGGTTGTCGACAGTTCTCCAGAAGAGCAGCTGAGAATCTACGTTTATTCCCTTATCAAGAATTTTTCAGACCATGATGCTAATGGCCAGTTTGCCCGTCTCTACTTGATGGAACTGGTCAACCCTACCGGTCTGATACACAACCTCTGGCATGAGTTAATTGAGCCCCGGCGCAAAGTACTATTGGGAATTATCAGTAAAATTATTGGCGATGAAGTTACTGAGGAGACAGTTCTGTTCTGTGATATGAGTATTGTCAACCAATGCCGTACCCTTCTGACCGTCAGACGCAGCGATTTGGAGTATCTCCTGGCTCAACCTCTCTCCGTAGGTTTAATAGAGCGACTAGCCGATCATATCACCACTTTTTCCCTAGCAGGGATCAAGGCAGTTGGTAAAGGCAAAGATTGAGACCTTTATTTACAAATAATGACAATTGAAGATGTAGTTAAAATCAAAGATCTAAAACAGTGGCGAGGCCGCACCGATTTTCATGTCGCTACTTTATGTCATGAAGTTCAACGAAGGCGTCGTTGACAATGTTTAGGCCATCTAAGGTGTCATCTTTGTTGCAAAACAACCTGTTTTTTGTCCGAGACCATGTAGTCGTTAACTTGCGACACTCATGTACACCAAGGCATAGATAAAAAGAAAGATCAGGGAGGCGCAGACCCCGATACCGATGGGGATGCGGTAATCTTTCTCATCGTAGGGGCGCTGCAGGAGTTCGGCCATCGATTTCCTTTGCCCGCTAATCGTATACCAGATAACTTCGGGGATGGCGTAGGGGTGTTTGCTGAGTGAGGCTAGGGCTTGAGTCCGGTTGGCGACGGCCGCTTGGACAGAGCCGCGGAAGCGATTTAAGGGGTGGAGGCAGAAATTT
>DAOWHJ010000105.1 GCA_030641485.1 Pseudomonadota bacterium | reverse complement strand
GGGAGCTTCTAGTTTGATCGATTTTGAGTTTGTTTGGCCTAAAATTGCATCTGATAACTATGCTATATCGATTGCAATTGCTGAAGGGGACCAGGAGATTCACACCATGCATCATTGGATTCATGATGTGATGATGGTCGATGTTTTGCGGGTTCAGGAGTATCAGTTTGGCCTGGTCACTGTCGAGCAAGCCAGTATGGCAATCAATGATTTGGCTGCTGAAAACATTATTCCGAAAGGAGTGGTATGAGCGAGAAGTTACATGGTGTTGAGACTATCGACCCAGAGTACCAAAAACTTAACCAGATGACTTTGGCGGGTTGGCTTGATTATCACCAGAGAGAGGTGGTTTTTGATAAAGTCAGCTGGATGGGAATTCCGACCCTTAAGAATGTAATGGACCTTTGGGTCTACCAGGAGATACTTTTTACCTTACAGCCCGACCTGGTCATTGAAATGGGTTCATTTAAAGGGGGTAGCGCTCTCTATCTGGCTCAACTCTTAGATCAATTTGGTCATGGCGAACTGATCTCGGTTGATCTTGATCACTCTCAGTTTATGGCTAAACATGCCCGTATCACAACCCTGACCGGTTCGACTCAGGATCGTGCTGTTATTAGCCAATTAAAAGAGCTTGCCGCAGGTAAATCGGTGATGATCATCCACGATGCTGATCATAGTCAAAAGATGGTTTTAGCCGACCTGATAACTTATGCCGACCTGGTAACTAAGGACTCATATTTTATCGTTGAAGATGGCGTGGTTGATCTTTTTGCCAAAGATACGCTGTTGGGTGCAACCATGAATGGTCCGGGGCCTTTGCCAGCGATTAGAGAGTTTTTGACAAAAGACAAACGTTTTGTCATTGATCGCAGTTGCGAACGTTACCTGCTGACCTATAATCCCTGCGGTTATCTGAAAAAAATTGCCTAGGAGATATGTGGTGGCTTTTAATACGGATAAAATTGCCAATGGTTTGATGGAGAACTACAAAAATCTCTTTAGTCCATTGCAGTATAAAAAGATCAGCATTCTTGAAATTGGGATTTTAGAGGGCGAATCACTACTTTACTGGGACGACTACTTCAAACATTCTGAAACCGTGATTGTTGGCCTTGATCTTAATTTGCCGCAAGTTGAATTTGCTGAGCGGGTCAAAGTTTTTGCGTGTAATCAGAATAATAATGAGCATTTAAGTGAGGTGGCTGAAAAATTTGGTCCCTTTGATATCATTATTGATGATGGTAGCCATTTTCGTAAAGAGACCGAAAACTGCTTTGAAGTGCTCTTTCCTTACGTTGCGGTAGGGGGCTACTATGTTATTGAGGATTGGGCTGCTGGTTACTGGCGGGATCGACCTCTCTACGCTGGCATGGTTGAGTTGGTTAGCGATATTATCATTCGCATCCCCGAGCTGTCTATCTGTGAGAGCCGTATAATTTTGGAAAAGAACAAAGCTTTGGCTTTTTTTCGTAAAGGGGCGACCGGGTGGCAGGAGTGAGTGAACCTAAAGCACTTTACCGGTCGGCCCTTAAGTATTTGGCGGCTGGAGAAATTGAGAGAGGAGTGGCTCTCTTACGGCAGTCTGTGCCCAAAGATGATGATTTTGTTGAGGCGCATAATGCCTGGGCCAGGGCGGTGATGCCGGGTTCAGATTATATTGAGATCCTCAGGTTTCTGCATGAAGAGCTCAGGCCGCAGAGTTATATTGAGATCGGGGTTGAGTTTGGAACCACCTTGAGACTCGTAGGCTCAGAAACCCAAGCTCTAGGAGTTGATCCGGCCCCACAAATTGATGGTGAGCTGGCCGATAATATTGTACTCTATGAGCAGAAAAGTGACGATTTTTTTGCTGAAAATGATCTAAAATCGATTTTCAATGACCCGTTTGACTTAGCTTTTATCGACGGTCTCCATATCTTTGAGCAAGTTTTACGGGATTTTATAAATCTGGAAAAGTTTTCCAGCGTCGATTCACTGGTATTGATTCACGACTGCCTGCCGTTGGACTCGCGTACCGCCGCCCGCACCCGCACGACCCAGTTCTGGAGCGGTGATGTCTGGAAGATAGTTCCCTGTTTGAAACATGAGCGGCCAGATCTAAAGCTAGTAACAATTCCTGCCTACCCTACCGGCCTCTGCCTGATCAGCGGGTTGGATTCTGAATCCCGATTGCTAGAGAAAAACTATACCGAAATTGTTGAACGCTATATTGCCATAGATTATGATGCCATTCAAGATAAGGGCGACTATTTCTCTTTGGTTGCCAATGACTGGCAATTGATTCAAGAGACCATTCTACCAATTAGAGACAATACCTAACTTGCCCAACCTTACTATCATCGTGGTTTTTTTCAATATGTGCCGGGAGGCTGAACGGACCCTCCATACACTTTCGTGCGCTTATCAGCGGGGAGTTAATGAATCAGATTATGATGTAATTGTGATCGATAACGGCTCAAGCAAGCCGCTTTCCGCAGAAGTTGTCGAAAATTTTGGGAGTAATTTTAGTTACTATTTTTATGAAACTGACGAGAAATCACCGGTTGTTGTGATCAACCAAGCAGTTGCTAAACTTCAAACTGAATTTGTTATGGTGATGATCGACGGGGCGCATATGTTAAGCCCTGGTGTGGTTGGTAATGCTTTGCGAGTTACGAAAGCTTATCCTGATCCGTTTGTGACGGTGGTCGGTTTTCATCTCGGTCAGGAGAATCAGAACCGGTCGGTGAGTAAGGGCTATAATCAGAAGCAAGAGGATGTACTGCTTGAAACCGTGGCTTGGCGTGAAAACGGTTATCGGCTTTTTGAGATTGCCGGTGCGCTAGCATACGATTGTGCTGGCTGGTTTGGTCCGTTAGCTGAGTCGAACTGTTTTTTGTTGAAAAAAACAACCTATGAGAGACTTGGTGGTTTCGATGTGCGTTTTACCGAAGCTGGTGGCGGCTTGGCGATTCTTGATTTTTTTCGGATCGCAATGGCGGATGTAGAGCTTGATTATGTCGTGCTCTTGGGCGAAGGAAGTTTTCATCAGTTTCATGGTGGGGTTGCCAGTAATGCACCCTATAGTGAGCATCCTTGGGAGCGTTTCCATCAACAGTATCTTAAGATTCGTCAGCAATCTTTTCAGGTGATTGCCAGGCGCCCGGTTTTGTTGGGTAAAATTACCCCGGAGGCTGATAGCTGGGCTCGTCTCTGTGCCCGGGTCGGGCTTGACTGGTGGCGTAACGAAGAGCAAAAACCGCATGATATGGCAAAATTTTTTCCGACAATTGGCTACGCTATGCTTGAAGCAAGGCGTGATCCGGAAGAGGAGCGTGAGAATTCTGATCTCAAATCGCAGGTGAATAGCCTGACCCAGATTTGTGATGCTGAAACTCAGAAGCGCAAAGAGTGTGAAGCTGAGTTACTTTTACTGCGTAAAGTGGCAAATGAACCTAGTATTTTAAAGGGGTTACTGAAAAAGTTGGGGGTAAAATGGTAAAGCTTTGGGCCTTTCACTTGCCTCAGTTCCACCCGATTCCAGAGAATGATCTCTGGTGGGGAAAAGGGTTTACTGAGTGGTGTAACGTGAAAAGTGCCAAGCCCGCATTTCCCGGACACCAGCAACCCCATCATCCAACCGATGGCTATTACGACTTGCGCGATAAAGCGGAACTGTTACGTCAAGCACGGCAGGCCCAGAGCTACGGCATCTTCGGTTTTGTTTTTTATCATTATTGGTTTCAGGGGCGGCGGCTACTTGAAAAACCGGTGCAGACCATTTTGCAGGATCAGGATTTCTCAATGCCCTTTTGTCTCTGTTGGGCGAATGAGAGCTGGACTCGGCGTTGGGACGGGATGGAGGATGATGTCCTGTTGCAGCAGAGCTACTCAGTAGCTGACGATCTTGCTCATATCCGAGAGTTGATATCGGTTTTTAAGGACGAGCGTTATTTTAAGCACAATGGGCGTCCGGTTTTGCTGGTCTATCGCAGCGAAGAGCTACCAGATCCCAAAGCCACAGCAAGAATGTGGCGTCGGGAGGTGCAAAAAGCCGGATTTGATGATATCTACCTTTTGCGAGTTGAAGGGATTTTTGCTGATATTGATCCGACTGAGCATGGTTTTGACGCGGCGATTGAATTTGCTCCGGACTGGCGTTGCCTTAGGCGGAGAGTCTATCTTGATGAGGCCGGTTGCTGGAGTGACTTAGCTACCGGCGGTCATGTCGGAACCACAAACAACCGAATTTTTCTCTACGAAGATGTGGTAAACGCAATGTTGGCTAAAGAGCAACCCGATTATAAACGTTACCCTGGGGTTTTTCCCGCCTGGGACAATAGTGCCCGGCGTCAGGAGCAGGGGGCGACGATTATTCACGCGGCAACTCCGGCAACTTACCAGTATTTTCTTGAACAGGTCGTGGAGCGTACTCGTAAAAATTTTGTTGAGGATGACCAGCTGATATTCATAAATGCTTGGAATGAGTGGGGTGAAGGTTGTCATCTCGAAGCTGACCTTTGTCATGGTGCAGCTTTTCTTGAGTCGACATATCATGTTCTTAATCGATCAGACATGAATAAGTCAGTTCCTTAATAAGGAGAATT
>DAOWHJ010000050.1 GCA_030641485.1 Pseudomonadota bacterium | reverse complement strand
GTAGAAGCCTGGTTTAATTGTAAAGACCATGCCCGGCTCAAGTATTCCATCCTTGGAATTCTGCGAGATTGATGGAGCTTCATGAATCTCCAGGCCGATACCGTGTCCAGTTCCGTGACTGAACTCATTGCCAAATCCCGCATTGGTTACTGATTCCCTGACGATGAGGTCTAATTCGGAGCTGGTGATATTCTGGTCAAGCGCAGTAAACCCAAGGCTTTGTGCTTGATAAAGCGCGTTGTAGGCCAGCTTGACCTTTGCCGCCGGCTCTTTGAGGAAAAAGGTACAGGTCTGATCACTGTGGTAACCCTTGTAGCAGGCCCCGAAATCTACAGTAACAATATCGCCGGGGTTGATTGGCCGTTCTGATGCGACCCCATGGGGCAGGGCTGAGCGGGGGCCGCTGGCCACAATTAGGGGGAATGCGGCGCGCTCGCCACCGCCTAAGCGGATTTGATACTCAATTTCAGCCGCCAGCTCAATTTCACGAGTGCCTGGTTGTAGTCTGGCAATACTGCTCTGGAGCGCGTTTTCCGCAATCTCTACGGCCCTGCGCAAAAGTTTTATCTCTTCTTGATCTTTATGGAGTCGAGGTTTATTGATCACAGCTGAGACAGTTTTGAGTTCAGATGGGTTGATCTCCTGCTGTAGCTTAAGCCAGGAACCTGCGCAAAGTTGCTTTTCGTCAGCCCCTAAGCGTTTTACTGCTGGTTCTTTTTTTATGTGACAACAGAGGTCCTGAAAGCTGGTTATACGGATTAGGTCAAGTGAGCTCGGGATCTCAGCCGTCGCCTGAGTCGTATAACGTCCATCGGTGAAAAAACTATTTTTATCAGGAGTTACGAGTAAATAGGCGCTATCACCACTATAGCCAGTGTAGTAGTTGAGGCTGGCTGGGTGGTTGATCAGAATGGCATCACATTCAGCTCCATGCAGCAAGCCGCACAGTTTTTTCAGTCGATTGAGGTGGGTAGGCATATTCGTCGGTTCCGGTTCAGGGAGCTAGTAGGAGTCTTAAGGCCTCAAGGGCGATCAGGTATGAGTTGACTCCAAAACCACAAATAGATCCAGAGCAGACTGCAGCCGTCAGGGATTTATGGCGAAACTCTTCGCGATTACTGATATTGCTTAAATGAACCTCAATAACTGGAGGTTTAATAGCGGCAATTGTATCTCTGATTGCGATACTGGTGTGAGTGTAGGCGGCAGGGTTAATGATTATGCCCGAGAAATTCTCACCGGCGGCGCTTTGCAGCCAATCAATTATCTCGCCTTCATGATTGCTTTGTCGGCAGGTCGACTTTAAATTAGCTGTCTCAGCTTTTTTGCAAATCTCAGAGTTGACCTCATCGAGGTTCATGGCACCATAAATTTCCGGCTCACGTAGTCCGAGAAGGTTGAGGTTGGGGCCATGGATGATAAGTATTTTCATGATTTTCTCTTTACTATTGAAATGGCAAGTTGCAACCAGTAGGTCAAAACCTACTGGTTTTCAAGCGTTAGCAAAAGTTTTTTTAGGTGGCTGATCTTCTGTCGAGTCTGTTGCGTTTTTCGCGTTTCTTTCGGACTGGTCTGAGGTTTGAAATAGTTCTTGATTTCAATGATTTTTTTTTGATAGTCCGATTTTTTTTGCGGATTTTGCTGACCAAGCCTTTGATATATTTCAATGGCCTCACGCCAATGTCTCTGGTTGAGAAGTAGCTGCGCCATGGTTTCAGTCTGAATTGGTGGGGATAAATTTTCGTGGTTGAGATTGTCCATAAGATTCTGTTTCCTTACAAGTCCTGACCGGGAAATCTCTGATTAGTAGAAAAAATCGTTCAAGTCAAGAAGGATGGATGTTTTTTAAGGTGTGGATGGGTTGATTAGTTGCCGCTGAATATCATGATGAAGGGATTGAGCAACTCTGGGTCAAAATGGGTCGGGGTCTCATCTTTGATAATTTTTAGGGCCTCAAACTATAATAGCTGGATTATATTTTTCAGTCAAATTAATTTCAAAACAGATTTAATGTAATCAAGAGAAGAGTATTAGACAGAAATTCGCGAAAAAAATGCAGGAATGCGAAAAAAATGCGCACAGGGGGGGCGGGATCAAAAGTTGATTGTCGCTGAATCTAAGCGGGCAATACTTGTGGTATGTTAATTGCTAATTCTCATCTCCGAAAGCTAGACGGTGCTCGTTGCCGTTATTAATATTTATGTGGGCTTTACTGTTCGAATAGAAGTTTTTAAATGCCAACCTAATAAAACTATCATAGGAGGTAGTAACCCAATGGCAAAATCGAAAGAGTTAGATATCCAGGCAGCGTCAATATGTCCCAGTACGATTCAGATGCTGGAGAAAGCTACGAAAGACGGGGTTAAGATTTCATTTCATAGAGCCAATGAAATGTCAGCTTGCCCGATTGGTGCGGTTTCCGCATGTTGTAAAAACTGTTCAATGGGTCCTTGTCGTTTAAGCCCTAAAGATCCGTATGCCAAACAGGGCGTATGTGGTGCCACAATTGATACTATCTCAGCCCGTAACTTTGCTCGTATGGTCGTCGCTGGTGCAGCTGCTCATACCGATCATGGTATGGGGATGCTTGACTGTTTCAAAGAAGTAGTACATGGCAAGGTTGATGGCTTCCGGATTAAGGATGAGCGTAAACTGAAAGAAGTTTGTGGCTACCTGGAAATTCCGCTCACAGTTGAAGTAGACGGAGAAATTAAAGATCGTGAGATCATGGAGTTGGGTCTTGAGCTGGCTGGAGAGCTCGAAAAAACCTACACCCAGGTTGAAGGCGAAATTCCTTTCATGAAACGGGTTCCGGAAAAAACTCTGGAACGTTGGCGTGAGCTTGGGATTGTTCCGCGTGGCGCAATGCGTGAGTTGATGGAGATGATGCATCGGACTCATATCGGCGTCGATCAGGAATATGTAAATATTGCACGGGGTTTTCAGCGTGCGGCTCTCTCCGATGGTTGGGGTGGTTCGATGGTTGCGACTGAGCTTTCTGATATCCTTTTTGGGACTCCTGAGCCGCTGGCAGCCTATGTTGATATGGGTTGTCTGGAAGAAAAATCGGTTAACGTTGTTATCAATGGTCATGAGCCGATCATGTTCGAAGCTATGATCGATGCCGTTAATGATCCTAAATTGATCGAAAAAGCCAAAGCTGCTGGCGCTGAAGGCATTGTACTGGCCGGGATGTGTTGTTCTGGAGCTGAGGTTCTCGCTCGTCACGGTATTCCTCATGCCGGTAACTTCATGTCAACGGAAGCCCTGCTCGTAACTGGCGCCGTTGATGCTATGGCGGTTGACGTCCAGTGTATCAAACAGGGTCTTTCTCCGGTAGCCAAATGTTACGACACTCCTTTGTTTACCACAAACTATCGCGCTCACATCGAAGGGGCCCGACATATTCAGCTTGATGAAACCAATCCCCGTGAGTGTGTTGACGAGGTTGTTGAAGAAGCGATTAAGCGTTTCCAGAACCGGACTAAACCGGTTGAGATCCCGCAGAACAAACATATAGGTATCCACGGTTTCACCCACGAAAATATCAAATACCATTTGGGCGGTACCTATCGTGCCTCTTATCGTCCTTTGAATGATGCGATTATTAGTGGTCGTATTCGTGGGATCGCCGGGGTTGTTGGTTGTACTAATCCCCGCGTCAAGCATGACTGGGTTCACACCGAAGTTGTTAAAGAGCTCGTCAAAAATGACGTTATCGTTTTGATGACCGGTTGTGCAACTATCACAATTGGTAAAACTGGTCTTTTGACTCCTGAAGGCGCAGCCAAGTTTGCGGGTCCGGGACTGGCTGAAGTTTGTGAAACGGTTGGTATCCCGCCGGTCTTGAGTCTGGGTTCCTGTGTTGATAATAGTCGTATCCTGATCGCCGCTTCTGGCGTTCTTGAGGAGGGTGGTCTTGGTGAAAGACTTTCCGACTTGCCGGCTGCCGGTTCTGCTCCCGAATGGATGAGTGAGAAAGCGATCTCCATCGGTCAGTATTTTGTCTCTTCCGGGGTTTACACTGTTTTTGGTGCCGCTTTCCCGGCCACCGAAGGTAGCAAGTTCAAAGAGCATCTCTTCAATGGCATGGAAGAAGAGGTTGGTGGTAAGTGGGATTTCGCCATCGATCCTTATGAGCATGCTGCCAAGATGATTGCTCACATTGATAAAAAACGTGAAGCTTTGGGCATCAATACCAAGCAGGAGCGTAAACTCTTTAGCATGGAAGATCGTCGTGATCTGTAGGTCGATCAATTTAGCTAAGTTTAAGCTTAATTAATAAAAAAGCCCCGGCTCAAACAGAGTCGGGGCTTTTTTATGCTTGACAAGATGTGGCGGAGTTTCTACAAGGGCTTATTCTGTTTGCAGAGACTATGACACACTGTCAAAAGCGGGCAAAGGGGTCAGACCCCATTGCTTTTTGCTTTGTTTCCTATCAAGTGAGGATTTTATGCGTTTTTCCAGGATGCACCTGCCAACTTTGAAAGAAGTTCCAGCTGAAGCCGAGGTGTTAAGCCACCGATTGATGCTTAGGGCGGGAATGATTCGACGTTTAGCTGCCGGAATTTACTCTTATCTGCCGTTTGGACTTATGGCGCTGCGTAATGTTGAAGCGATTGTGCGTCAGGAGATGAATCTGGCCGGAGCTCAGGAAGTTCTGTTGCCAGCAGTTCAGCCTGCGGAACTCTGGCAGGAGAGTGAACGGTGGGATTTTTATGGTAAGGAGCTTTTAAGGTTCAAAGATCGTCATCAGCGCGATTTCTGCTTTGGTCCAACCCATGAAGAGGTGATTACCGACCTAGTTCGTAATGAGGTACGATCCTACCGCCAGTTGCCGCTTAATCTTTATCAGGTTCAGACTAAGTTTCGCGACGAAATCAGACCCCGATTTGGTCTTATGCGGGGGCGTGAGTTTATCATGAAGGATGCTTACAGTTTTGATGTTGATGATGTTGCTGCGACCTTAAGTTATCAGGCAATGCATGAGGCCTATAGCCATATTTTTTCACGGTGTGGGCTTAACTTTCGCGCAGTCGAGGCCGACTCTGGAGCGATTGGTGGTAATTTTTCACATGAGTTTGTGGTCCTTGCCGAATCTGGCGAAGATGCGATTGCCAGTTGTACAAAGTGTGATTATGCTGCTAATGTCGAAAAAGCACAAAGTAAATTTGTTCCAGAGAGTGTCATTGAGTCAGAAGTTGAGTTGCCTGTATCAGATGCGGTAGCAACGCCTGATTGTGAGTCGATTGAAGATGTTGCTGCATTTTTTAAGGTTAGTCCAAATGCCACAATTAAGAGCATGGTTTTTGAGAGTGACTTAGGCTTCTGCATGGTGGTGGTGCCTGGGGATCGTGAGGTTAATGAGCTCAAGGTGAAGGCGATTTTGGGGGCTAACTGGCTTGAGATTCCGCCATCGGCACGGGTTGCTGATGATTTGGGTTTACCGGTTGGTTACCTGGGGCCGCTTGAAGTTAGTATCCCGGTTTTGGTTGATCGAATGGTGCCGCATATGGGGCCGATGATTTGCGGGGCAAATCGTAATGGTTATCATCTCCATAGGGTTTGTTGGGGGCGTGACTTTACGTGTGAAACTGTTGCCGACCTGGTGTTGGCTAGAGCCGGCGAGCTTTGTCCGCGTTGTGATGGGTCCTTGCAAATTGATCGGGGGATTGAGGTTGGTCACATCTTTAAGCTCGGGACCAAGTATAGTGAGAAGTTAAATGCGACATTCCTTGACCATGATGGCCAGGAGAAACACATGGTCATGGGTTGTTACGGTATTGGCGTTGGCCGTACAGTGGCTGCAGCGATTGAGCAGAACCATGACGAAAATGGAATTAGTTTTCCTTACGCCATCGCCCCGTTTAAAGTCGCACTGTTAAATCTCGATTTGAAATCTGCCGAGGTCACGGCCTTTTGTGAGAAGCTCTATCAGGAGTTTTTGCGGCGTAATATTTCAATTTTATATGATGATCGTAATGAACGCCCCGGGGTTAAATTTAAGGATGCTGATCTTTTGGGAATGCCGGTGCGCTTAACTTTGGGTCGCCGCGGGTTTAAGCAGGGAATTATTGAGGCGAAACTTCGGAATTCCACTGAGTCTAAAGAGTTTCCTTTAGATAACCTTGACTCTTTATGGTCTCTGTTTGACGAGTTGGAAACAAATGATTCGCGTATCTCACTTAAATAAGAGTTATAATCACCCCGACATGATTTTGAAGGATGTCTCATTCAAAGTCGGTAAGGGTGAATTTGTTTATCTTTCTGGCCCGAGTGGGGCTGGAAAGACGACTCTTTTTCGTCTGCTTTTTGCCGATATTAAACCTGAAGGTGGTCAGATTGTAATTGACGGATTAGACCTGGTTCGGGCCAGTCCCGCTGAGCTCGCGGGTCTGCGTCGACGTATGGGGGTTGTCTTTCAGGACTACAAACTTATTCCTAACTATACGGTTTTTGATAATATTGCTCTCGCACTGGAGGTGTCTGGGGTGCCGCGACAACATATTCAAAAGCGGGTCTGGCATGCTCTTAAGGTGGTTGGGATTGAGCGTCAGATTGATCGTTTACCCGTACAACTATCGGGTGGTGAACAGCAGCGCGTGGCGATTGCCAGAGCTCTGGTCAATAATCCTAGAATTATACTTGCCGATGAGCCGACTGGTAACTTAGACTATGAGATTGCCGAAGAAATTATGCGAATTTTACATTTTATTAATTCACAGGGTACAACCATAGTTATGGTTACCCATAACCGGGCTCTGCTGCAAAGATTTAAGCGAAAGGTCTTTTATCTTGATCATGGTTCGTTGCAAGCCTATGTCTGGCCTGATTAGTTACAACTATTATTGGACCACCTCCCAAGAGACTATCCTTATATGGCCAAAATATCTGATCATATTTTCCCAATCTTTAAACTGACGGGCAACAACATCCGTCGGCATCCCGTAATTAACTTAATCTCGATTACGATTATCTCGATCGCTATGTTGATGCTAGCGCTCTATTTTCTGGCCTATATTAATGCTGACCGAGCGGTTTCAGGTTGGCGGACTGACCTTAAAATTGCGGTCTATCTGGAGGATGACCTCGGGGCGGAAAAATTAAAGCTTTTGAAAAATTTCTGCCTTGAACTTAAAGAAGTTATTCGTTTGGAGTTTGTCTCTAAAGATATGGCCTTACAGAGGTTCAAGGTGACACTGGGGGAAAATTCAAATTTTCTCTCCGATTTGCCCGAAAACCCACTTCCGGCTTCTTTCGAGTTGTTACTTGATGATGCCGTTGCAGAAGTTGCAGATGTAGAGCGACTGGCCCGGCAGTTACAGCGCCAGGTTGGGGTTGATGAGGTTATTTACGGTAGTTACTGGTTGCGCCAGCTCTTTTCGCTCTTAAAAATGGTGAAATATTTTGGTTTTATTTTTGCGACGTTCCTCTCCGCGGTTACAGTCTTTATTGTCGCCAGCACGATCAGGCTTTCACTCTTTGCCCGCCGTGAAACTATAAAGGTGCTTTACCTGGTCGGGGCAACCCGATGGTTTATTGCTCTGCCTTACCTGCTTGAGGGGGTTTTTCAGGGTGCGGTGGCAACATCTTTTGCCCTGGGGCTGTCCTATGCTGGATTCAGTTATATTCGTTTCTGGTTAATGGCGCAAGTGCCGCAGTGGTCAATGGCCCCACAACTTGAATTCTTTGGTTTCGCTCCACTGCTTTTTTTTCTGCTCTTAGGAACTCTTCTTGGTGTTGCTGGATTTTTCCTTTCCTCCCGTTGGCTTAGGAATAGTCCGTGAATAACTTGAACCTCCTGTGCTCGTCTATCGATTGTAACCAAAAAAGTTTTATTTTGGGTTTGTCGCTTATATTCCTGTTCACCCTGCCACTGGTTTCATTTTTGGGCTTGAGTGGTGCTCGTGCCAGCGGAGACGATGAAGCTGCCCGTGACTTACGTACACTTAAACAGGAAATTCAAAGGGGACGTAAGCAGGGGAATCGGGCTCGGTTGCGACGAGGGTCAGTTCTTAAAGAGATAGATGATCTAAATCGCTGGCGCAGCGCTCTTAAGTTTGAACTTGATGAGTTGGCAACGGGTAAACAGCGGGCAAGAGTTGAGGTGGCCGAGCAGAGAACTGAGGCGACCCGCCTTGAACAGAGCTTGACTGAAATTCGGGAGAAGTTTTGTCAACGTCTTAAAATTCGCTATTGTCAGCCTTCGGGAAAATGGCTTGACTTTCTTGCTGGAGATAGTGACCTTACGGAAAATCTCAACTCACTGGTTTATGGGCAACGAGTTCTGGCCGCTGATAAAAAATTGCAAAACTCCTATTTGTCCCTGCTGGCTGAAATCCACAAGCGTCATCAGGAGCTTGAAAAACGGCACCTTTTTTTGGCTCATCTAGAACAGCAGCAAGTAGATAAAATGGCTGCATTAGAAGAAAATATTGCCAAAAAAAATGAGTTGTTGTATAAAATCAAGCATCAGGTTGAGGCACACGAGAGGTTGGTTGTGGAACTTGAAGGAGTGGCCGCCAAACTCAAACGAATGACCCTTAAGACTGAATCATCTAAAAGTGAGTTTGCTTTGCATAAGGGGAGTTTGCCGGTTCCAGTGGATGGGGTGGTGATTAGCTTTTTTGGGATTGAAAAAGATTCTCGTTTTGCCACAGTTACTCGCAATAAAGGTATCGAGATTGAAGCTGAGCGTGGATCGCCGGTTAAGGTTATCTACCGGGGGCAGGTGGTTTTTGCCTCCTGGATGAAAGGTTACGGCAATCTCTTAGTTGTTGATCACGGCGGCGGCTACCACTCGGTTTATGCCCACTTGGATAAATTCTCCTGTGTGGTTAATGACCAGCTTAAGGCTTTAGATGTTATTGGCGAGGTGGGCTCTGGGGTGTTTTCGGAGACACCTTCACTATATTTTGAGATACGTCAAGGGGGGGTTCCTGAGGACCCTCTGGTTTGGGTTTCACAGTTATGATAATTTTCAGCTGGGGCAGCTATAATTAAGGTGTTTAAATTGTCTGTTTCTACAGATTCAAATGTATATCTATCACTATTTTGGAGGTTTTTTAGGATGGTTGAAAGAAACAAATGGAAATCGTTAGCTTTGGGTGTCATGATTGCAGTTGTGGCTTTTTTTGTTGTTAATCTTGGCGTTTTCCCCGGGGATCTGAAGGCCCGGGAAGAAGCCCAGGTGACTACAGAAAAAAGCGCTTATGAGTACATTAAACTTTTTACTGATACCTTGAGCCTGGTTCAGAAAAATTATGTTGAAGATGTTGAAATAAAGAAACTTGTATATGGTTCAATCAAAGGTATGCTGGCCGACCTTGATCCCCACTCGAGCTTCATGCCACCTGAGATGTTTAAGGAAATGCAGGTTGAAACGACGGGCTCTTTTGGTGGTCTGGGCATTGAAATTACGATCCGTGATGGAGTTTTGACGGTGGTCTCGCCGATTGAAGATACACCAGCCTATCGGGCCGGGGTTGAAGCTGGCGATCGGATCATCAAGATTAATGATGAGCTTAGTAAAGATCTGACCTTGATGGAGGCGGTCAAGAAGATGCGAGGTCCGAAGAATACCGAAATTACGATCTCAATTTTGCGAGATGGTTTGAACTCGTTGCTTGATATAACCATCATTCGTGATGTCATTAAGGTTGTCAGTGTCAAAAACAGGATGCTGACCGATTCTATCGCCTATGTGCGATTAGCCCAGTTCCAATCTCGAACCTACGCTGATTTGAATCGTAAGATGAAGGAGTTGAAAAAAGATAACTCAATTTCAGGTTTGGTACTTGATCTGCGTAACAACCCCGGTGGTCTCCTCCAGCAGGCAGTCAAGGTTTCTGATTATTTTCTTAAATCAGGTCTGATTGTCTATACGGATGGTCGTATCAGTAAGCAGAACATGCGTTATCAGGCTTACGATGACGGCACTGAGGGTGATTATCCGATTGTTGTTTTAGTTAATGGTGGGAGTGCCAGTGCTTCGGAAATTGTTGCGGGAGCACTTCAAGACCACAAACGCGCGTTGGTTATGGGGACCCCCAGTTTTGGCAAGGGCTCAGTTCAGACTATTGTTCCGCTTGAGGATGGGTCGGCAGTCCGTTTGACAACGTCACTTTACTATACCCCTTCTGGACGTTCGATTCAGGCAAAAGGGATTGAGCCCGATATCATCGTCGATGCGGGTGAGGTTGTGCGTAAGAGAGAGAAAGGGCTTATGCATAGTATTAAAGAGAAAGATCTGAAAGGTCATTTCGAAAATGGTAATGGCACAGGAGTTAAAAAGAGTGAAGGGGCGCAGCCATCAAAGCCTGAGTCAAAAACTGAAAAAGCCTTAGAAAAGACTCCGAAGTCTAAGGTGAAAGGGCTCAATAAGGCGACTGACTGGCGCAGTGATATTCAGCTTGTGCGGGCCGTGGAATTGCTTCAGGGGTGGCAGGTGTTTAAAGAGCTCGGGGCTCAGCGATAGTAGTAAAGATGTTGATGAAATGGAGAGCGATGGCATTTAAGCGGCATTTGTTTAAGGTCGTTGTTTGTTTGGGCGTTGGGGCGCTCCTGTTCATATTGACTTACCTGGTAATTGGTAGTCGGGTTGAGGTTCAGCCTGAAACTCAGTTGTCGGGTGCAGGGCAGGGTCTGCTTGGGAAAAAAGAGTTGGTTGCAGGTGAGTTACGAGACCCTGATGTGGCTTTGGCATGGCTACTTGAGGGCTTGCTTGTAAGTGAGCCGACGCTTTCCGTTGAGCACTCCTCTCGAGTTATGTCCAATGGCAAGTTCTCATGGAAACGGGTGTGGCTTAAGGGGGTCACATGTGATATTAACGCTTTAGCTGATATTTTGGAGTTATCCCGAAAAACTCTGCGTGATGAATTTAATTATCAGCTTTTATTAAGTTCTGACCCAAATCGTGGCAGCTTAGGTTTCCTCATTGTTGATGGTTATGAAGTTGTAGTCGTTGCAAACTTTATAGCTCCAGTTCAGCAACCGGTGCTGGAGCTTGAGCCTGATCGTCCACAACTGGCGATTGTTATTGACGATCTTGGACGGAGCTTGGAGTGTGCTGCAGATTTTGCCTCCCTGCCAATGTCCTTGACCTTTGCGATATTTCCTCAGTTGAGCAATTCTCGCAAGGTCGCTCGTTATTTTGTTGCCAGACAATGTGATATCATTTTGCATATGCCGATGGAACCGCTTGATTTTCCGACTCAGGATCCAGGCCCGGGTGCCCTATTTCGCTCTATGAGTGACGATCAGTTAAGGCAGGCCTTTGTTGTCGGTCTCGATTTTTTACCGGGAATTATCGGGGTTAATAATCATATGGGCTCATGCCTGACTGCCGATGCCCAGAAGATGGTCCAGGTTATGGATGTTCTAAAAGGGCGCGACCTCTTTTTTCTCGACAGTCGTACGATTGCCGACAGTGTTGCCTATAAAAATGCATTGGCCGCAGGGATACCTGCATTGCAGCGCGATGTATTTATCGATAATGATCGAGATGTTGAAAAAATTGTCGAGCAGTTTCAAGTTCTTATTGAAATTGCCCGAGTGAGGGGAGCGGCGATTGGTATCGGACATCCATACCCAGAAACCCTTGAAGCTTTAGCTTTGCTGCCCCGGATGGTTGCCTTAGCTGGAGTTGAAATTGTCGCAGTACAGAGCTTGCTGAAGCAAAAATAATATTTTTATGTTTTTGTATTATCAAACCTACGGAGTTGACTTCATATGATACAGGGGATGGTGTTCGCCTTTATTGGTGGACTCGGACTTTTTCTCTACGGCATGCGGATTATGTCGGAGGGTTTACAGAAGGTGGCTGGAAATCGTCTGCGTCAGGTCCTTGAGAAGCTGACAACTAATCGGATCGCGGCCTTTTTAGTCGGGACAACGGTTACTGCAATAGTTCAGAGTAGTAGTGCCACAACTGTAATGGTGGTAGGTTTTGTTAACGCTGGCCTGATGAATTTAATGCAGGCTATCGGGGTGATCTTAGGGGCGAATATCGGGACGACGATAACCGCGCAGATGATCGCTTTTAAGGTGCATCACTATGCCCTGCCAGCGATTGGCATCGGGGTTGCGTTCAAGTTTTTCAGCCGCAATCGGCGCTGGCAGTACCTGGGTGAAATTCTGCTCGGTTTTGGGATGCTCTTTTATGGTTTGGACGTTATGAAAGATGGGCTTGCCTGTGTTAAGACCCAGCCTTTTTTTCAGGAAGCCTTTGTTACATTCAGTCATAATCACATTCTGGCAGTACTTGCCGGGGCTTTGTTGACAATCGTTCTGCAAAGTTCCAGCGCAACTGTGGGGATTACAATGACCTTAGCGGCTAGTGGTGCCCTAACCTTCGAAGGTGGTTTGGGGTTGATCCTGGGTGAGAATATTGGGACTACGATTACCGCTCTTCTGGCCAGCATCGGGACCAATGTTTCAGCTAAGCGGGCGGCCCGGGCCCATATGGTGATAAATGTTCTTGGGGTGGTTTATGTTCTCTTGCTTTTTCCGGTTTTTGCCAAACTTGTCGATAACTTTACCCCAGGAGATCCAGACCTGGTTCTGACCGGGGCCCAACAGGCGGCTGAGTACTCTATGGCCTTGGGGGATAAGCCCTTTATTGCTCGTCATCTTGCTAATGCGCACACCTTTTTTAACATATTTAACTGTTTTCTTTTCCTGCCCCTGGTTGGTATTTTAGCAAAAGTATGTATTTGGATGGTGCCTGCCAGTGACGATGAGGAGAGTACGTACCATTTACGTTACCTCGATAATCAGGTGCTGGATACGCCGCAGCTGGCGTTGGTGCAAGCGCGGCAGGAGACCACCTGGATGGCTAATCTCTGTTTGCGGATGTTTGATCAGACGATGGAGTGTCTGGATGGTTATTCCCAGAAGTTGGTGGACAAAGTCTATCGCAAGGAAAATACAATTGATATGCTCCAAAAGGAGATAACTGACTTTCTTGTTCATGTCAGCCAGTTATCAATTACACCGGAGATCTCACGTGAGGTGAATTCGATCATGTATATGGTCAATAACCTCGAACGTTTGGGAGATCATTGTGAAAACATGATCCGTCTGATTGAACGAAAACATGAAGATAAGATCGAATTCAGTGATGAAGCACTGGTCGAAATTGCCACTATCAAAGAAAAAACTCGCGAGTTTTTTCAGTTTACAGTTACTGGGCTTGCAGATGGTCCACAAGGCAAGTTTATGGTGCTGGCCAAGGGCTTTGAAGGCAGTATTAATTCATTGGAAGATCGCTATCGTGATCGACATATTGTGCGTTTAAGTCAAAATCTATGTTCCGTAGTTCCAGGCTTCGTGTTTATCGATCTCCTGACTAATTTTGAAAAAATTGGCGACCACTGTTTTAATATATGCGAAACCATTGCCGGAGAAAAATAAAATCACCTTGCCTAGCGAAATTTTTCCTTAGCCATCCCGTGACTTATTTCAATGATATCAAGAATTTAATAACGTTAGGACGTAAATATTCAGCTTTGTTTAAACCTGATTTAAGTTAAAGCGGGTAACTTGTTATTTTGCTTCGCCCCTTTAGAATGGGGTCAAATCGTGACAATGGCTGTTGGC
Organism: Pseudomonadota bacterium; assembly: GCA_030641485.1. Classification (GTDB taxonomy): domain Bacteria; phylum Desulfobacterota; class Anaeroferrophillalia; order Anaeroferrophillales; family Tharpellaceae; genus Tharpella. Next base: position 4,774 of record DAOWHJ010000050.1, on the reverse strand, counting down.
AGTACTTCGATATTGTCCGACTATTTCGACACGCCATCGTCAAGAATTGACCCCGCCCAAGATAGAGTGAGGTTGTTGTCGCGGTTTTATTGTTCGGCCGGTCTCAGCTGGGGTCATTTCTTGACACTTGGCGGCGGAGGAAGTTCGCGAACAAATCAAAGTTTCCACCCGCCATTTGTCAAGATGTGACCTCGTTTATGGGGGCGACAGCAAAGTTAGGCAATTTTCGATGTGCATCAACTGTAAGCTACAGTAAGCCGAATAGTAACGTTAAGTCGAATATCTATGTGCAATAGGGTAATTTTATGAATATTAAAAAACATGTCAAACGAGGTCTCTGGAATCACCTTATGAAAAGTGGGGTTGAGATGGGTCTTGCCAGCATCATTTATGAGGTTGGGGTCGCTTCGAAATACGTTAATCATGCGATGCGGACTGGCGATTTGGGTATGGCTGGTACCAGTAATCTTTATGGTGAGGACCAACTTGCCCTGGATGTTATGGCTGACGAGATCATTAAAGACCGTCTTGATCATACCGGTCGGGTAAGTCGAATTATCTCGGAGGAGCAGAGTGAAATTGTAATCTTTGAGAGACTTAACCGTACTGGTGGATACTCAGTTTGTTATGATCCGCTGGATGGCTCTTCGTTAGTTGATGTCAATCTTTCAGTTGGTACTATCGTAGCCATCTATGCCGGAGATGACCCCCTGCAGAGTGGGCGTCATCAGGTTGGTGCTATGTATGTTTTGTATGGACCCCGCACGACCTTAGTCTACGGAACCGGTAATGGGGTGCACGAGTTCACCTTAAATAGTCTTGGTGAGTATGTTTTAACTCGAGAATATATAACACTTAAGGCTCGGGGCAAAATTTTTAGTCCCGGTGGGGTTCGCCGTGACTACTTGCCAGAGCATGAAAAAATTGTTCAGAAACTGGAACAAGATGGCTACAAGTTGCGTTATAGTGGTGGTTTCGTGCCCGATATTAACCAGATTCTTTTGAAAGGTGGGGGTCTTTTCATGTACCCGGCGACAACCACCGCGAAACATGGGAAATTGCGTTTGCCATTCGAACTCAACCCCATGGCCTATTTGATTGAGTTGGCTGGAGGTGCCGCCAGCGATGGTCGCCGGCCGATTCTGGACCTTGATTGCTATGATCTGGATCAGCGCAGTCCCGTCTACATAGGGAGCCGGGAAGAAGTTGAACTGGCAACCCAATATTTTACTTAGTGTCTGACCGAAAACCTGACAATTTTCGGTTGCGTACTATTTGGTGATTTGTTCAGAGGCTGTGGCCTCTGAACTTTTATGGAGCGATGTCATGAAATCTAAAGAAATTAAGACTGGGTTTACATTCGATGATGTGCTGATCCAGCCCAACTATTCCAATGTTTTGCCGAATGAGGTTGATCTTTCGACCTGGTTGACTAAAGATATCAAACTGAACACCCCTCTGCTCAGTGCGGCAATGGATTCGGTGACTGAATCAAAGACTGCAATTTGTATGGCCCGTGAGGGCGGGCTCGGGATAATTCATAAAAATATGTCGGTCGAGGAGCAAGCCCTGGAGGTCGATAAGGTCAAAAAGTCAGAGAGTGGCATGATTGTCGATCCGATCACCATGGCACCAGGTAACAAGGTGCACGAAGTGCTTGCGGTGATGGGGAAATATCGTATTTCCGGGGTGCCAATAGTTGATGGAGATCAGCTGGTCGGCATTGTTACTAACCGGGACTTACGTTTTGAAACTCGGATGGATCGATCTTTAAATGATGTCATGACCAAAGAAAATCTGGTTACAGTCTCGAAAGGGATTGCCATGGATGAAGCTAAGGTTTTGCTTCATGAGCATCGGATTGAGAAACTTCTGGTGGTCGATGATAAAAATCGGCTTGTGGGTTTGATTACGATTAAGGATATCGAAAAGACCCGCAAATATCCGGACTCTTGTAAGGATGGGATGGGGCGTCTGCGAGTTGGTGCCGCTGTTGGTGTCACCGGAGATCGTGAAGCCCGGATTGAAGCCCTGCTTAAGGCTGGAGTCGATGTGATTGTCATCGATACCGCGCACGGACATAGCCAGGGAGTTCTGGATGTGGTAGCCGAGACCCGGCAGAATTTTGATTGTCAACTGATTGTTGGTAATATCGCGACTGGGGCTGGGGCCGAGGCCCTGATCAAGGCTGGTGCTGATGCAATCAAGGTTGGCATCGGTCCCGGTTCCATCTGTACGACGAGAATTGTTGCCGGAATCGGGGTGCCGCAGGTTAGTGCTTTGCTGGCTTGCAACGAGGTCGCTGAGAAATACGGTATACCGATGATTGCTGATGGTGGTATTAAATTCTCCGGTGATGTCGTAAAAGCGATCGCTGCCGGAGCCCAGACGGTGATGATTGGGTCCCTGTTCGCTGGCACTGAAGAGAGTCCCGGTGAAACCATTCTATATCAGGGACGTAGCTATAAGTTATATCGCGGCATGGGCTCTTTAGGAGCGATGCAGTCGGGGAGTAAAGATCGTTATTTCCAGGATGACGTTGAAGATAAGAAGAAGTTGGTGCCAGAAGGAATTGAGGGTCGAGTACCCTACAAGGGTCATCTCTCATCCAGTATTTATCAGCTTCTCGGTGGACTACGTTCTGGTATGGGATATGCTGGTTGTGCCAACATTGAGCAGTTACGAAATGATGTATGCATGACCAGAATAACCCCGGCGGGCCTGCGTGAAAGTCATGTCCATGATGTGATTATTACTAAAGAAGCTCCAAATTATCGACTGGAATAGTGAAAAGGAAAAACTATGCAGCAACATGATATACATGAGGAGAAGATCCTCGTTCTCGATTTTGGTTCACAATATACCCAGCTTATTGCTCGACGGGTTCGTGAGCATAAGGTCTACTGCGAGATTCATCCCTATAATCTTGATTTAGAGCAGATTCGCAAATTTGCACCCAAGGGGATTATTCTTTCCGGTGGTCCTTCCAGTACCTATGGCAGTAGTGCGCCTCATGTCGATGCTGGGGTGTTTAGTTTGAATGTGCCAATTCTCGGTATCTGTTACGGAATGCAGGAGATTGCCGAGCAACTTGGAGGCCAAGTCGGTCACTCGGAGCAGCGTGAGTTTGGGATGGCCAGCCTTGATACGATTACCGACGATCCGCTGTGGGCTGATTTAAGTTTTCCTGAGCAAGTCTGGATGAGCCATGGGGATAAGGTTCTCGCTCTGCCAGAGGGGTTTTGTGCAATTGCCAAGACTGAGAATGCAGAAATTGCTGCATTTGCCAACCTGAAAAAGCGAGTTTGGGGGTTGCAGTTTCATCCCGAGGTCGTTCACACAGTGCATGGTCAGCAGCTCTTAAAGAACTTTGTCTACTCGATTTGCGGTTGTGGCGGTTTTTGGACGATGCACTCATTTATTGAGACGACAATTGCTGAAATCAGGGCCCAAGTTGGTGATGGTAAGGTTATTTTAGGTTTGAGTGGCGGGGTCGACTCTTCGGTTGCGGCGATGTTGCTGCATAAAGCTTTAGGTGACAAATTAACCTGTATTTTTGTTAATAATGGGGTTTTACGTCAGGGTGAGGCCGAGCAGGTTCAGGAGATGTATGGTCGGCATTTCAAAATGAATTTACGTTATGTTGATGCGAGCCAGAGTTTTCTTGACCTTTTGACCGGGGTTACAGATCCAGAGAAGAAGCGCAAAATTATTGGTAATGAGTTTATCCGGGTTTTTGAAGATGAAGCCCACGATATTGAAGATGTCGATTTTCTGGCGCAAGGGACTCTCTACCCGGATGTGATTGAGAGTGTCTCTTTCAAGGGTCCATCGGCGGTGATTAAGAGTCATCACAATGTTGGTGGTCTGCCGGAGCATATGAAATTAGAGTTGGTCGAGCCTCTGCGTGAACTTTTTAAGGATGAGGTGCGTGAGGTTGGGCGTGAGCTCGGACTACCATCTGAAGTGGTTGATCGTCAACCTTTCCCAGGTCCGGGGCTTGCGATCCGGGTGCTTGGCGAGGTCACTGAAGCTCGACTTAAAATTCTGCGTCAAGCTGATGCAGTGTTCCTTGAGGAGATCCGTGCGGCGGGGCTCTATCTTGAAATATGGCAATCCTTTGCTGTACTCATCCCGGTTAAAACGGTTGGGGTCATGGGTGACGAACGGACCTATGAGAAGGTGATTGCCTTGCGGGCTGTGAATAGTCGTGATGGGATGACAGCTGATTGGGTGCGTATGCCTTATGATCTCTTAGGGCGTATAGCCAACCGGATTATTAATGAAGTGAGAGGTGTGAATCGAGTGGTTTACGATATTTCGTCCAAACCACCTGGAACGATCGAGTGGGAGTAAAGGATAAAACCATGGGGCAAGCTGGTCACATTATTATAGTCGATCGTAAAAGTCGGATTCGTCAGGAGACCGCTGATGCTTTACGTGAACTCGGCTTTAAGGTCGATGAATTCGACTGTGGTGAAAAAGTCCGAGCTCAGCTTAAGAAATCGTCCTGTCAACTGCTTCTGGCTGAGGTTGGCCTGTTGCCAGGCGGTGGGGTCGAGTTTCTTTTAGGCGAAGATGCAATCCTCTCATCGTCGGTTGTGGTCTTGATGGCAGCCACTATTTCTGTAAATGATGTGGCGGCGGTGATGCGGGCCGGGGCGGCTGATTTCATTCAGCGGCCTTACGGTATTGAAGAACTCTGCCTCCGGGTTGAAAAGGCACTTAAGGTTCGTTTTTACGAACATGAACTGACTTATCTGCGCCATGAGCG
>DAOWHJ010000062.1 GCA_030641485.1 Pseudomonadota bacterium | reverse complement strand
TCGGGGAAGAGCATCACTTTTTTGCCAATTACGGCAATGGCGTTAAACTCGCAGGCAGTAGCACAGAGACCGCAGAGCGAGCACAGTTCCTCGTCAATTAGCGGAATCGGCAAAGTGACGTCAGTTTGCACATCAATCTCAGGTTTTAAAAAGAGGTGACCGTTGGGTTCTTCTACGTCACAGTCAAGGTATTGCGCGGCGGGTGCGACCAGGGCCAGATTAGTTGCAATCGTGGTTTTCCCGGTCCCACCTTTGCCGCTGGCAATGGCGATAATCATTGATTAAATCCTCGTCCTTGACCGCGTCCGCCACTTTTGCGGCCGCGGCCTAAACCCTGGCCCCCACCGCCTCGAGGTTGTCCCCCCTGTCCCCGACCGAAAACCATCTCTTGGTCAACCGGATTAGTGGGTGGGGCAGAATTGTCCGGGTCAACTTTCTTTAGCTGATCATTTAGTTTACTTTCACCAGTGGAGTTGTTGTCTGAGCGGCAACGACCTAATCCTCGTCCACTTAACGGACCTTCATTTTGTGGCCCTTTTCCATTCAATCTAGGCATAATTTCTCTCCTTAGTTTAAATTCTGGCAACCACTCAGCGTAATATTCTTTTCACCACAGAGAACACAGAGAAAACCTAATTTTGTTGATCTCTATGTTCTCTCTAGTGAGCGCAGAGAACGAGTGGTTTAAATATTTTTATAACTAGTTAAATAGTTATAAAAAACACTGAATTAAATAATTAAAACCTTTGAATAGTGTACTCTTTAAGTTCATCGGCTTGCCAGTTGCTGATGACTTCGGTAAGCGGCTGATCGGGTTTGGCGAGCAGCATTTTTATTTTGGCGGCCTCCAGCACTTGAACTGCTTTCGGCCCGAATTGACCGCTGATGACGATTTCAACATCACGGTTAATCAGAGCTTGGGCCGCACCGGTTCCAGCACCACTTGCGGCCTTGATGCCACTGTTTTCAAACCACTCGTACTCTTTTGTTTCGCTGTCGTAGACGGCAAAATAGGGGCAGCGGCCAAAACGCATTTCGAGGTTGGCCTCAGTTCCGGCCTTAGTTACACTGATAGCAATTTTCATTATGAACACCCTCCACCGTGGTCGTGATCATGGTCGTGACTGCAGCCTGCCGCGCCAGAAATTTCACCGTTAAGGTAGGCTTTTAAAACATTGCCGACATTGCCTCCGACCCCGGTGACGACCTCAATCCCAAAGCCTGCAAACATATCAATCGCTTTTGGCCCCATCCCGCCAGCAATAATAACATTAACTTCCAGTGAGTTGACAAATCGCGGGACTTGGCCCGGTTTATGTTCCTGGAAATAAGGGTTTTCAATAACTTCACTGGATGAGACGGTGTTGTCATCATTAACCATGGCCACAAGGTATGATGGACAACGTCCAAAGTGCATGCTCATTTCACCGTCAAGGCCGAGTTTATCCTCGGCTGCTAATGCGATTTTCTTCATTGTTTGTTTCTCCTGATGTTATTAAGTTAGACTAACTTTTGTGCCCGAAAGAGGCGCCGTTTAAGAACTGTTTCAAACGGCGCCATCTCAGATTGATTTACAACTAACTACATGCCGTCTTCAATAAAGCAGAGATTCTGCTCACCTTCGGAGACCCAGGCATTTTCATACTTATCCTGAAAGACAAACTCACAAAGTGGTTTGCGGGGTGGGGCTTTACTTTCTTTAGCTGGTACTCCGAGAGGAATCATGGTTACAACTTTAACCGAATCGGGTAAATTCAGGGCTTTTCCGGCGGCGTCAGCATCAAAAAGACCCAATATGACTGAACCTAAACCCATTGCATGCGCAGCTAGAGAGATGTTCTGAGTTGCCAGGCCAACATCGTAAAGGTACCAGTTGTCGCCTTTACTGGTGGCGACTTCGCCTTTGTAGAAACCGGAGCTTCCGAGTTTGCCGCAAGCGACTATAACTACCGGAGCATTTAATGTTGCTTTGCGGGCCGGGTTGGTCTCCGGCATCGTCGCGGCAAGTTTTTCTTTGACCGCATTATCGCGAACAATAATAAATTCCCAGCACTGGGTGTTAGCCCAGGATGGGGCGTAGCGAGCCGCCTGCATAAGTTCTTTTAGTTGATCGTTGCTAACGTCCTCGTCGGTAAACCTTCTGACGCTACGCCGTTGCATGATGCTCTGCTGAGTCTCCATTAAACTACCTCCCTAAAAATTTGTTTTGCCAGCTTTTGATAATGGATAAAACCAAGCCTTTATATATGCCTTTAGTTTGAAAATTACAACAAAAACTCTATTTCTTTACAGCCTTTTCCACGCCAGCGGCAATTTCAATAAAAGCTTTAGCGGCTTTTGTTTCAGGGAAGGCTGTAACAAAAGGTTTGCCCGCATCACCTTGAATGACAACCTGGGGGTCGAGAGGTACTGCCCCTAAAAATGTGACCTTCAGGTCTTCGGCAGCTTTGCGTCCACCACCCTGTTTGAAAAGGTCGATCGCTTCATTACAGTGGGGGCAGCTGAAACCACTCATGTTCTCAACAATTCCCAGAACCGGAACTTCAATCTGCTGGCTGAAGACTACAGATTTTCTGGAATCCAGGAGAGCGACATCTTGTGGGGTTGTGACAATAACACTGCCGTCCATTGGTTTAATTACCTGAGCAACACTTAAAGGCTCATCACCGGTTCCGGGTGGCAGGTCAATAATTAGATAGTCAAGTTTACCCCATTGGACATCGGCAACAAACTGACGAATTACGGTATGTTTTAAAGGGCCCCGCCAGACGACCGGATTATCAGGGTTGTCAAGCAGGAAAGCCATTGAGACCACAGCCAGATTTTCGGTTACAGGTTCTGGAATAATTCCATCTTCGCTGGCTTGCAGACGTTTGTTGCCAAGGCCCAGCATTATCGGTAGATTGGGTCCGTGAATGTCGGCATCCAAAAGCCCGACTTTATGGCCCTGGTTAGCGAGAGTGACAGCCAAGCTTACGGCGACCGTACTCTTCCCCACCCCGCCTTTTCCGCTCATAACCACGATACGATGTTTAATATTTGCGAGCCGATCTTGTAAGACTTTTTCTTCCTGTTTCTGTTTGTCTTCGGCAGAGCAGCTGTCAGAACTACTACAGCTGCTGCAACTTGCGCCTTCGGTACAATTTTCACTCATTGGTTGAAGTTCCCTTTTATAAAATCATTAAAAATTTTGTGGTCACACTTGACAAAGATAGTCTCTTTTATCAGATTGTCAAGGGCCAATGCCACACAAAAGTTATTTTCCTCTCCTTTTGTAACTATTCAGGTGCCCATCATAACGTCACAGCGGATATCGGCGAACATTGCTCCGCCCACTTCGAAGGGGACAGTTTGGGACGGCACCTGAATTAATGGGGTCAAATCGAAAACGCCGGGATAAACCGGCATAGAGTAGGGGATGAAAGAGCCCCACATAAAAGGAGAAGCCGCTCCATTATGGCCCCGAGTCATGTGCGGGTAGCCGCGAGGTTACACGTGAAGTAGTTGACAG
>DAOWHJ010000036.1 GCA_030641485.1 Pseudomonadota bacterium | reverse complement strand
GGCTTGGTTTACATAGTTCCCAGGTTGAAATTCAGACTCGTCTCCGAACCGATTTTGCCGCACTTAATCCGGGGCAGGTTCCCGGCTTGTTGGAGACCTATGGTTTTGACACGATTATGCTGTTACGTCAACTGGCCGTAGAGCTTGGTCCCGAGGCTGACGCCGAAACCTGGCGTCAATTACTCTCAAGTTGTCAAGATTTGCCTTTGGCTTCCGGCTTGACAACCACTTTACCTGATGGTGAGATTGCGAAAGAGCTCTATCCCCTGATCTACCGAAGAGGTCGTATTCACATCGTCAGTGAGAGTTGTTTTTAATGTCGAGTCGGAGTTGTACTGGGTCAGAAATTGTTCGGTTGTGAAACTCTATGGCAGGTTGAGGTTAGAACCCTAAAGGGTGACTTGAAAAATCGGTTGTTTTATTAGTAACTGGGTCGCTTTTTTATGAAGAGCGGCTCGACTATTTTAATTGTTACTATCAGGTGGTTGTGAAGAATTACTTTGAAATAGCTTTAAATCTGATATCCCCATTAACCGGTGGTCAGGGCGGGATTGAACACGGGATTGTTCATTTCGTAGTGGCAGGAATGTTGTGGTTCAGCCTTCTGCTAATTGCCTGGTTCAGGCAGAGACACAGACGGCAAACGCATGAAAAACTATTGTTGTTAGGCTTTGGTTTGGGTTTTGCCCGTGAGTTTTTCATGGCGGCAATGGTTTTTGTTCAGGCTTGCGGGATAATTGATGCCGACTCCTTGCATGTCTTCTTTCCGCCTTTAGAGCACGCGGTTTTTAACATTGCTATAGTTGTTATTGCATCAGGTTATATGCAATACCTCTTAAGGACAGATATCCTTCCAAAGCGTTACCTGAAAATTGGAATTGGGTTGATTTTATTTTGCTATATTGTCACCTTTTCATGGTGGGGACAATATATTAGCGCCCACCCGGAGTCTAAATTTGGTCAGACTTGGTGCGACTGGCTTTTTCGGACAAATGCGTCGATTCTTTTAGCTTTTCCAATCATCATTTTAGTTGGAAAGACACGGGGGTGGGTGCGAAATGCCATTTCTGTTGCCCTGTTTTTGTTTTTTCTAAATGAAGCTCTGAAGATACCAGATATGATGTTAGGTGAAGTGTATGAAGGTGTTTTTGCACCTCTTCGGCACGGCCTCTACATGTTTGGAATACCCATTTTAGGGTATGTATACATCCGGCAACTCTACGAAGAGCGGGAACTCGCTCTTAGTGATCTTCAAATGGCACATGATAAGTTGGAGGGTAAAGTTAAGGAACGCACTGCAGAGCTTAAAAAAAAGATTGAAGAAGTCAAAGTGTTGAGCGGATTTTTGCCCATTTGTGCTTCTTGCAAAAAGATACGTGATGATAGTGGTTTCTGGAATCAGATTGAAAGTTACATCAGCACCCATTCAGAGGCAGAATTCACGCACGGTATTTGTCCCGAATGTACTAAGAAATTATATCCTGAATTTTGTGGTGATAAAACTTGAGGTTGTTCTACTGAGAGTTATGGCCGATTATAAATACCTGTTAAAGAAATATTAATGATAAAAGATGCTGGGCATCTGAAATATGTGGAGATAGTATGGAAAAGATACGGTTTGACAATAGAGTTGCCATTGTAACCGGTGCCGGAGAAGGGATTGGAAAAGAGTATGCCATGGATCTTGCAAAACGGGGTGCCATGGTCGTGGTCAATGATATCGGTACGCATCAAAATAAGGGTAAAACAGCTGATCTCGTGGTTCAGAGTATTAAAGAGCTGGGTGGACAGGCGGTCGCAAATTATGATTCAGTAGCGACCATGGCAGGGGGTAGGAATATTGTTGATACGGCTGTGGATCATTTCGGGAAAGTGGATATTTTGGTTTGCAATGCCGGTATTTTAAGAGATCGCACCTTTATGAAGATGACGGAACAAGAGTGGGATGATGTCATATCTGTTCACCTGAAAGGTACTTTCTGTGTGACCCAGCCGGCCGTAAAGAAGATGAAAGAAAACGGATATGGCCGAATTGTTTTTACCGCATCGTCTTCAGGGATGTACGGCAATTTCGGTCAATCCAATTACGGGGCGGCTAAAATGGGTGTTGTCGGTATCATGAATACTTTGAAGCTGGAAACATCAAGGCTCAATATCAAGATCAATACAGTGGCGCCCAATGCTGATACAGGTATGACAAAAGGCGTGTTCTCCGATGAAGTTACCAAACGGATTAAGCCTGAATTTAACACCCCTATTGTCACTTATTTGTGCTCTGAAGAAAACCAGGAATCAGGGTCTGTCTTTACCATGAGTGCAGGTTGGTTTGCCCGTTCAGCTATGGTGTCAGGTAATGGTGCCTGTATCGGTGATGCCTCACGGCCCATTTATGCAGAAGAGGTCCGGGATCAGTTTGAGCAAATTAAAAGTCTTGAAGGTGCAAAGCCATATGAACACTGCGGGCTGATTTATGCATTAGGACAGCCGCTCACCGGGCGTTAGGCAAAATCGCCGAACGAAAAGGTTAGACCGACCCCAATCCCTTCGTCAATGTACCTTCTTTAAGTCATTCATTCAAACCAAAATAAAACTTGAGCCCAAAACGGTATCAGGCTATACTTAATATCGTGAGGGAAGTTAAAAAATCACCAGAGATTATCGGTGTGAAGATATTACCGTATGCTCTGATAAATAAGGATATAATTATGGATAGATTGACAATTGCCGGACGCTCATTTGACTCGCGATTGCTGGTTGGTACCGGTAAATTTGCCTCGAATCAGGCAATGGTTGCGGCGATGGAGAATTCCGGTTGTGAGATCGTTACGGTGGCTCTGCGCCGGGTTGATATCGATAACCCTGAGGATTCACTGCTCTCTCATATAGATAAAGATCGTTATTTGTTGTTGCCGAACACCAGTGGCGCCCGTGATGCTGATGAAGCAGTACGCCTGGCTCGTCTGGCTCGGGCTGCAGGATGTGAACCCTGGATTAAGCTCGAAGTAACTCCCGACCCGTACTATCTGTTGCCGGATCCGATTGAAACCCTTAAGGCGGCAGAAATCTTAGTTAAAGACGGTTTTGTGGTGTTGCCCTATATGCCGGCAGACCCAGTGTTGGCGAAACACCTGCAAGAGGTTGGGGTCGCAACTGTGATGCCGCTGGGGTCACCGATTGGCAGTAATCGGGGTTTGAGAACCCGTGATCATATTGGGATCATTATCGAGCAGGCGACGGTTCCGGTGATTGTTGATGCTGGTCTCGGGGCGCCTTCCCATGCTGCTGAGGCGATGGAGATGGGGGCGGATGCAGTTTTGGTTAATACGGCTTTGGCCGATACTGCAGACCCGGCCGCTATGGGCCGGGCTTTTTGTAAAGGGGTTGAAGCCGGTCGCGAAGCATATATTGCGGGCTTGGGCCCACAACGAGATAAAGCGCAAGCCTCAAGTCCTTTGACCGGATTTTTAAGGGATAACTGATGAGCTTTTTGTCGCAACTTCAACAATATCCACAAACTAAACTGCATGAGCAAATTGTTTCGGCAACCTCTGCACAGATAGATCAGGCATTGCGGCGACAGCGCTTAAGTATGGTAGATTTTGCGGCTCTCTTATCGCCTCAAATAAGTGATGCCCAGCTTGAACAGGTGGCAGTGAAGGCGCATAATTTAACCCGCCAGCGTTTTGGCCGGATAATTTTGCTTTATGCGCCGCTGTATCTCTCGAATGAGTGTCATAACGGTTGTAAGTATTGTGGTTTTAGTGCTGACAATGATCTGCCCCGTAGAACTTTAAATTTTACTGAAATTAAACAGGAAGCGCAAATTTTACGTGACCTGGGCTTTAGGCACATGCTTTTGTTGACCGGTGAAGCCCCTAAGGTTGCCGGGATTGATTTCCTCGAAGCGGCAGTCAAAGTGGTGAAGCCACTCTGTGGCTCGGTTTCGATTGAGGTCTTTCCGATGGGTCGGGCCGGTTATGAGCGTATGGTCAATGCCGGGGTCGATGGTTTGACGTTGTATCAAGAGACTTACGACCCTGATCTCTATCGCGAGCTTCATCCCTATGGTCCAAAAAGTGATTATAATTTTCGTTTGCAGGCTCCGGAAGCTGCTGGCGAAGCGGGTTTGCGGCGGATAGGGGTTGGAGCACTTTTAGGTTTGGGAGATTGTTTGACCGATGTTTTTTATACCGGTCTGCATGCCCTCTATCTGGCCCGGCGTTTCTGGCGCACCCAGATTACGATATCTTTTCCCCGTATTCGTCCAACTGAAGGGGGATTTGAGCCGAGGAGTTTGGTCTCTGACCGTCAGCTAACCCAGTTTATCTGTGTTTTACGACTGCTGATTCCCGATGCCGGTTTGATTCTCTCGACTCGAGAAAGTGAGGAGTTGCGGAATAATTTGCTGCCGCTTGGGGTTACCCAGATGAGTGCCGGATCCTGTACCGCTCCTGGCGGTTACAGTGATAAAAGTGAAGATGGTCAGCAGTTTGCCATTAATGATCATCGCAGCCCGGCCGAGATTGCCGATCTGATCTCAGCTTGCGGTTATGAAGCTGTTTGGAAAGATTGGGATAATGCCTTTTTAGAGCGTAGCGATGGTTGATGGCTTTAGTCAGTATGTCGGTTCAGCTCAAGCGCTAGGATTTCATGCTACCGCCGCCTGGTTCAAGGTTGAGAGTGATAGGCCGATTACCGGTTTTGAGCTTTTTGGTACTGCCAATGGATCTCACTTGCCACTTACATCCTCTATCAGTCAGATCAGGAACTGGTAGCTTTTCAGCTCAATGGTTCGGATGACGGTATGATGCTTGATGCGCTTCCAGCCTTGCGCTAACTAAAAGAGAGTGGTATTAAAAAGACTGAAAAGGGTGGGCTCTCTTTTCGGTCTTTTTTTGTTTATGGTCTAAATTCTGTGCGGAGTAATGTGTGATTCGAATTTTTCTGTTTATAATTTGCAGCATCTTTTTTGTTAGTTTCTCGCGGCGGGCTTTGGCAAACCCCAGTGCGCACGGGTTTTACCGGTTTTTTGTTTTTGAAGCCATTCTGATTCTTATCCTACTAAATCAGCCCTATTGGTTCGTTGAGCCGTTCAGGCCAATGCAATTACTCTCATGGCTTCTGCTTGGTTGCTCAATCTTTATGATTATACAATCATTTTCAACGCTTAAACGCCTCGGCGGTCAAGCCGACCGGGTTGAGATGCCGGAAAATCATCTCTTTGAAAATACGGCTAAGATGGTGGAAGATGGCCTTTATCGTTATATCAGGCACCCGATGTACAGCTCCCTGCTTTTTTTGGGTTGGGGGGCTTTTTTGAAACATATTACTTTGCTGAATATTGTTTTAATTTTTTTGCTAAGCATGTTTGTGTTTATTGTGGCTCGGGTGGAAGAGCGCGAAAATGTCCACTTTTTTGGTCCCGCATACGCCAGTTATATGCAACGGACAAAGCTGTTTATTCCGCACCTGCTATAGGGTGAAAAGGCAATATTCAAGGCACCCTGTAGTTGTTTCTACTTTGGAGAAACAATTTCCTCATTGTTGAAAATGAAAATTTGGTGTAAAAGTAACATCTCTGGTGGAGTTTGCCAGAATTTTTTTGTTGGATTGATTTTTTACCCTTTAAAGTTGTGCTAAATAGATTATGAAAAGAGTTTTGGTGCTCTACTATTCGCAAAGTGGTCAGTTGCGAGATGTTATAGATAGTATAACTACACCGTTGCAAGATTCTGGCGCAATCGAGTGTGATTGCCGAGCCATTAAACCGGTCCACCCCTACCCCTACCCTTGGCCATTTTATAGATTTTTTGATGCTTTTCCAGAAGCTGTGAACCTGGATGGTTGTGACGTCGAATCAATTGAGCTGGCTAAAGAGTACGATCTAATTATACTCGGGTACACCTCATGGTTTCTGTCTCCGTCAATTCCAGTGACCGGTTTTTTAAAGAGTGCTCAGGCCCGAGCCCTCTTTAAAGGGAAGCCGGTGGTGACAGTTATCGCATGTCGTGATATGTGGTTGATCGCCCAAGAGAAGATGAAGGGGATGCTTAAAGATCTTGGAGCCTGTTTGTTAGATAACGTGGTTTTGACCGATCAAGGCGAGTCTATCTATACCTTTGTGACGACCCCACGCTGGCTTTTGACTGGGAAAAAAGAGGCTTTCTGGGGTTTTCCTCAGGCTGGAATTGCCAGTGAAGAGATTGCTGCAGCTTCACGTTTTGGTGAGCGCCTGGTTCTGGCCCTGGGTGATGATCGAGAGCGTGGTTATACGCCGCTGCTTAGTAAACTTAATGCCGTAAATGTTAACGGAAAATTGATCGCTTCAGAGCGGATTGCTCATCGCAGTTTTTTAATCTGGAGCCGCTTGATAAAGAGAGCTGGAGCACCGGGATCGCGAGGTCGTAATCTTGTGATTACTGTCTATGTGGTTTTTCTGTTGTCTATGATCATAACCGTGGTGCCGTTGAATATCCTGTTGCGGAAATGCTTATACCCATTTAGGAAAGATGCTATCGATAAGGCGGTTGCTGATTACGAGAAACCTTCAGGGCACTGAGAGGCAGGCAGTCTCTTAGGTTCGGAATTGTATATAACTGACAATTTGTAAGGAAAATGATTTTGCGGAAAGTCTTTATTAAT
>DAOWHJ010000027.1 GCA_030641485.1 Pseudomonadota bacterium | reverse complement strand
TGGTCTGGGGTGGAGATTATGCGGAAATGACGCTTGAAGCCATCACTGTCATTCACCTTGCAACATCAGGGGAAAGCAGTGCGACTCATACGGTCACCTTAAGCCAGGGGGAAACGGTAACTGGCATCGATTTCGGTAATCACGGACCCTCGGTTACAGATACGACCAAGGTAGTTGAAGGACCAACCCTGCATGATACAATTCAAGATGCATACAATTTGGCTGGAGATGGTAACACCATACAAATACAAATTGGTAATTTTCCTGAATCCCCAACCTTTGGCAACTCTATTGATGTTAACCTTGATGGTGGATATGATGCCGATTTCAGGGTCCGGACCGGCATCACCAGGATACTCGGCACGCTAACGATTAAAGCGGGAAGCGTAAGTTTTGATCGAATATTGATCCAGTAACTCAACTCAGTGATTGGTGCTTAAGTAGCAAAGAAAAGTAATGAACTTTGCTTTGCCCCCATAAAGGGGGTCACATCTTGACAAATGGCGGGAAAAACTTTAGCTTTGAACGAACCTGACGGCCGCCAAGTGTCAAGAAATGACCCCAATCGAGACAGGTTGAACAAAAGCCGAACATTTATTTAGCTTAGTGTTCTCTAACGTTTAGAATTGAGGTGATCATTTAATTTTATAACACCGAAAAGTAAAATATAGAAAAAGATAAAGATCGGGATATTTTCTGAAAGTTCTGCCATTGGGATCGGTTCCCGGTAATCTTGATAGGGCCCAGTTTTAACCCCAAGAATTATCATGGCGACGCCAATCAAATAACAGATCGTAAACAACCAGATCGGTACACTTTTCCCCTTTCTTTTCGGCCCCCGTAACTCTTGCAATAGGGCCTTTTTGGGTGACTCACGAAAGAGTTTCAGTCCCATTCTTAAAACCTCCTTTTTTAATTACATCATTTCATCTCAAATCAATTTACCATCAATTAATTCCAACCGTGTAGGCAAACGATTATAGACCCTAGGGTCATGGGTTGCCATGATCATCGTCAAATTGTATTCAACTGCAAGTTTGTCAATGGCATCAAGTACCAGGGTCGCAGCTTGGCGATCAAGGTTGGCGGTCGGTTCATCGGCTAAGAGGAGTTTGGGACGATGGATAACTGCCCGGGCCACGGCGACCCGCTGTTTCTCGCCCCCCGACAGTGATGGGGGGAAAGATTGGCTGAATTTTGCCAAATCAAGATCGGCCAGGATTTTCTGCACCCGACGCTCAATTTCTTTAGCCGTAGTTTTTATCAAGATCAAGGGTAAGGCGATATTCTCAAAGACTGTCAGCTCCGGCATCAGAGCATCATCCTGAAAAATAAACCCAACATTGTGTCGGCGAAAATCTGCACCTTGACGTTCATTCATGAGATTGATATTCTGGCCAAAAAGTATAATCTGGCCAGAATCCGGATGTTCAAGTGCACCAAGCAGGGAGAGTAGCGTGGTTTTCCCGGAACCGCTGGGACCGGTCAGGGCAACTTGGGCCCCGGTTTCAAGCTCAAATGTAATATTGTCCAGAGCCGTAATCTGATTCTTACCCGACTTGTAGAAACGGGATAGTTGGTCGATCTGAACCGCAAGATTTGCCATTATAAACCTCGCATAACCTGAGTGATCGGGCGTCTGCCCGCAACCAGAGCAGGCCAAATTGCGGCTAAAACTCCAGCTCCCAGAGCCATCATTTGCGGGGCAAAGACCATAGTTGGAGTCAGGCGCGGATAGATGATCGAATTAACACTAAAATGCGGATTAGCGGAAGTGTAGCGACTTAAATCAAGCCCATAATCGGCCCATAAAAAAGTTACAGCACTCCCCAAAATAGTGCCGAGAATAGCCGCGACCAGACACATAAAAAAAGCTTCCGCCATAATGACGAGAAAAAGCTCATGGGGACGAACCCCGATGGCTTTTAAGATTGCAAAGTGGCGATAGCGATCCATAACCGAAATCAAAAGGGCATTGGCAACCCCGAACCCAAGAATGATAATCACCAACATAACCATAATTGCCATGGAAAATTCATTAAGTTTAACCAATTGTGCAACCTCGGGCAGGATCTCAGACCAGAGGTGCACTTCTTCACCTGAATCGAGTTTACGGTTGAGCTTTTTTGCAATTTGGGCAAGATCACTCTGGGATCGCGTAAAGAGTGTGATCTCGTAATTGACCGCTAAATTCAACATGGTCCGGGCCTGGGCCAGGGCGATAAAGGCCATGCTCCGGTCAAAGGCATCAATAGCCAAAGAAAAAATACCACTCACTTTGATCTCATAAACCTCAGTCGAGGTAATCAAAGTCACTTTGTCTCCCGGTTTAACGGCCAGCTTTTTTGCAGCCACCTCACCCAATAGCAGACCTTCGTCATTTTCAAGGTAGGTACCAACAACTATTCGCTTACCTACCGGAGTCTGCAAAATCTCGCGCCGGGGATCTACGGCAACAATGTTGATTGGTGAGTTATCGTGGTCAGATGTGATTAGGGCCGGAAAATGGAGACGGGGTAGAATGGTTTCCAGTTCAACGAAACTCTCAAGTTCAACTATTAATTTATCAATTCTGGTAAATGCTTGAGGAAGTGGTAACGAAGTCCCTTTAACCACAATATTGCCGCTATGAATTGCGACCGCATTCTTGACCATCGTATCATTAACCCCAACCATGATCGCACCAAGAACCACCAGGGTTGCAACCCCGAAGGCGATCCCGGCCAGGGTAATAATCGTCCGCCGGCGCCGGCGCAGACAGGAACGCAAAGCAAAACGAAGCCAAAAAATCATCGACTTGCTACCGATTTAAGCTTGCACTCCTGGTTCCGCTCCTGCATAATTGAACCAGTCACCATATGGGTCAGAGCCTGAGCGCTTAAGATGTCAAACCCCGGTAGATTTGTAGTCAGGTTATCAAGAGCCTGCATAAAAAAGCGACGCGCCTGGGCTTGGCACTCCTGGTCGGCCTGAGGCAATTTCGCAACTATCTTTTCAGCCTCTTCAATGGTGATATTCTGACAACCTTCAATGTTACTGACTATGTTTTTCTCATCGGCAGCATTGCCATATCTAGCATAAGAGATTATCATATTGTAACCTCCAGCCGCCAGATCAAGGGCCGCATCTTTGCGATCATCAAGCATCTGACAACCAAGCCCAAAAAGCCTGAGCCCCTCAGCAACCTTAAGCGTAGTTTCATTATGTCCCTTTTCAAGGCCGGCGATCAAATCGAGTGGCGCCCGAAAAAGCAGACCGGTTTTACGGTGGTGAACCTTTTCAATTATCTCCTCAGGGGTAGGAATGGCAAGTTCCGTCAGTGACTCCTCCTCATGCTCTTCGATTCCGCTTGGGGTTAAAACAGTCATGACTACCTGGGATAGTTTTTTGACCTGGGTGAGGGTAAGGTTGCCAACCGCTAGTTCGGCGGCGGCCAAGTCTGAAATTATTCGATCAGCAGTCATAATTGTCATAACTGAGCGAAAGCGGCTACCGGAGCCAGCCAGAGCAAAAGGGATTACCTCCTTGTATTCATCATCAAGCAGATTGTCACAACCGGTAACCAGAGCCCGTAAGCAGTGATTAACACGGGCATAAAAAAGTTTCTTGCCCGGAGATAATACAAAAGAGTGACTGCTGGTGAGAAAAAGAATTGAAAAAAGATTGTGCTCCATCGTCATAAGTCGCCTTTCCAAGGGACGCAACGGGCAGGCATCTTTAAGAATGGCGGCACTCTCTTGATGAAAATTTTCCACCACCTGACTTTGAATAGTACAGGCTTCACTCCAGAGCGGCCAATTCAACAAAATTTTTTCTGCATTTTCCATTGTCACTACCCTTTTACAGCGGACCAAATTGATATATAACCGGAAAAACGAGCCGGTTTTTCAAGTTTCACAAAACCACATTCGGGGATTAAAACTTCAAATTTGCCATCGATATTTTCTTTGATTTCCGGTTGACGAAATATAAGCCAAGCCCCAACTGAAAGCGCCCAACCGAGCTTTGTATAGGGGGTATCCATATCAGCAATAACAATTCTGCCGCCAGGCTTTAAGACGCGAAAGATCTCCTTAAGACAAATCTCTTTGAGCTTAAGATGGACATGATGAAAAAAAAGGGCTGAGGTCACAATCTCAAAAGTTTCATCGGGAAAAGGCAACCTCTCCGCCAGGGCCGTCTGGTAGGAACAGTTGGAACTTTGGCGTTTTTTATCAGCTACCTGAACCATAGGTTTTGAAGCATCAATACCGATGATACTGGCTTGGGGGTAATACTTGGCAATGGCTGCCGTCAGCAGACCAGTGCCACAACCAACATCGAGAATGTGACTGGCCGGAGCTGCCCGCAGATAGGCCGCCAACCAATTGTTCAAACGTTTTTCCTGCCCCAATGTCACCAAAGGTTGCACCAGATCGTAGATCGATGCCGCCTTGAGCAAAACCCGGCCGTCAGTGGTCAAGTTGTTATTCTCTTGCATGGGAACATTCATAATTTCGTTGTCGTGCTTAAATTTATGCTTGCCTTGAAAAGAGCAGAGCTGTCGTCGGAAAAACTCCATTATGCATACAATTAAGCTCAACAATATGTCAAGTCGCAAAACCAATAAGCCAAAGAGAATCGAGTATCATACAAAAAAAATGGGGCCCAAATCAAAATGATTTGGGCCCCATATCTATTTCGGCTCAACTCTTACGGTTATATAACGAAAAGAGGTTTTGACTTTTTACCCCTTCAAAATACGTTTAGCAGAGTCATCAAGAACATCTGTGAGAAAGGAGACACCAGTTACGGTTTCAGTTTCACGGTTACCGGAGAAAAGCTCATCCCGAGTAATCTCGTTCAGGTTAAACTTACGCGCTCCGGCGAGAAGTTGCTGGAGACCTGCAGCAAGTTTGTCAGCCAATGTGAACATCGCAATTGCACCATAGGGAATATTCTTCATCTCTGCGGCTCCGACTTTTTTCTGAACATCGTAGTAGCCGGCAAAAATCTCATCTGCAGAACGTCCGTACTGAGCCACACTCGGCGGCAGAGCATCCCAATTACCACTCAAGCGCTGACGCTCTTCCGGCTTAACTACCCCTTCAATATTGGAACCGAGATAGCCCGGAATCATCACTGCCCGACCCATCAAGGCCAATTTGTTGAATGGAGCACCCAAAGCCAGCGCCTTAAAGATATGATCTTCACGGGCAAAACCACCACCGACGCAGAGGTCTACAACCTTAGAACCCTGATTCGCAAGAATACTAGCATACTCATAGGTTTTGGAATGCAGGTGAATCGAAGGCACACCCCAAGTTTCCATCATATTCCAAGGGCTCATACCGGTACCACCACCGGAACCATCTATGGTCAACAGATCAAGTTTAGCTTCAGTTGCAAACTTGATTGCCATGGCCAGAGCTTCCATGCCATAGGAACCAGTTTTCAACGTAATCCGTTTAAAACCCAAACCCCGTAGATAGTCAACCGAGTTCATGAAATCTTCCTTAACCTCATCAACACCGTTCAGATTAGTGTAACCCAAACGACTGTGACGAGCAAAGGAGCGGATCGAGCCATGCTTAAAGGCTTCCTGAACTTCCGGCAGGGTCGGATCAGGATCAACAATGTAGCCACGACCTTTAAGAAACTGAGCATACTCAATACTGGTGACCTGAATTTCGCCACCGATATCCTTGGCGCCCTGGCCCCATTTAAGCTCAATAATAACTTTTTCGCCACCATATTTATTGATGATATATTCAGCCACACCGTTACGGGTATCTTCGACATTCATCTGGACAATAATGGCACCGTAACCATCGTAGTAACGCAAGAAGGTATCGATACGACGATTGAGCTCGGGGGCATTGACAATTTTACCACCTTTAAGCACTGATTCCCTGTCAACGCCAACAACATTTTCACCAACTACAATCGGAAAACCCACCAGAGCGGCACCAACAGCAAATGACTCCCAGTATTTGGCCGCAATAAAAGTTGAACCCAAGGCCCCCGAGAGCAGTGGAACCCGGCATTTAGTTTTCATTTCCTGACCAAATTCGGTCTCGATATTTACATTTGGGAAGATACAGTCATCAGGATCGTTGGAGAGTCCCTGAGCCAAACCATGGGCACCGTAGTTGTAACCCTGAATGCGCAGAGAATTATAGCTTACTCCAATATGGCTGGTATTTGCACTACCAGCGGTAATTGCACCGAAATCTCTCGGGTAGAGCAACTTACGACCTCTTATACTTGAGAGCCAGGTTTCACATTTCCCTTTACAGTCAGCCCGACAGAGAGTGCAAAGACTTGATTCGCACGGGTTTCCCCGGTTTACAGTTCCCAGTGCATCATTTGATTTCGGCCATTGAATCATGCTGGTCTCCTTTTCTTGACAGTAGTTGTTAACGGCAACTGATTGCCGCATAAAAAATAGTCCTTTGCCTCTATCATCATGCATCATCCCCTGTCAATAGGCATTATTGACTTTTTAAAGTATTTTACAAAAAATGTTTTATTTTCAACTTATTCGGCAAAATTGCCGAATAAGTTGGTTTTGTATAAAATAAACACCACGACCTTTTCACTTTGAGAGCTTGACTTTTATAGCGCTTCCGACTTATCTAATCACGGTTAATAGAGATATTTGATGACAGCTCATACAGATCTAGGCCCCCCAACATTATGCGGCTTGGCAATGGAGAAGAGATGAACCGCAAAGAACAGGCTATATTACGGATTCTTAAAGAGACCAGCAAACCCCTGAGTGGCCGTAAAATAACCACCGAGCTGCAGCATACCGGTCATGAGATTAGTGAACGAACCGTACGACTCTATCTGCACAAGATGGATGAAGCCGGCCTTACGCAAAATTTTGGCAATCGTGGACGCCAGATCAGTGAACTTGGCATTGAGGAACTTGAAGCGACCGGAATCATTGAAAAAGTGGGTTTTCTCTCGGCCAAAATCCATCAGATGACCTATCGCATGAGTTTTGACCTCGAGAGTGAGAAGGGCACGGTTGTGGTTAACGTCTCGCTGGTCAAGCCAGAGGTTCTACTAACTTGCGCAGTAGAAATTGAGAAAGTTTTCGCTGAAGGTTTTGCCATGGGTGAACGTATGGCCCTACTCTATCCCGGGGAACATATCGGCCGGGCAATCATCCCCCCAGGCTACGTTGGCTTTGCAACGGTTTGCTCAATCACATTGAACGGGGTTTTGCTCCAATACGGAATCCCGACGAATTCTCGCTTTGGCGGCCTGCTTGAGCTGCAGAAGAAAGAGGCAGTTCGTTTCATTGAAATCATCAATTACGACGGCACCAGCCTTGACCCTCTGGAGGCTTTTATTCGCAGCGGCATGACTGACTATAAGGGCGCTATCGCGAGCGGAAATGGTAAAATTGGCGCCAGCTTTCGCGAATTCCCGGCTGATAGCCGAGAGGTGGTCGAAAATCTGGCCCAAAGACTCGATAGCATCGGTATGGGCGGGTTTATGGCTCTAGGGTGGCCGGGACAATCGTTGTTGGACATCCCAGTTAATGAAGGAAATTTTGGCGCCGTTTTAATTGGCGGGTTGAATCCGGCAGCTATTTTAGAAGAGAATGGTTATCGTATCGCCTCACGCGCACTGGCGGGCCTGCTCGATTGTGAACGCCTTTTTCATTATCGAGAAATGACAAAACGACTTAAATCAGAAAAGTAACAAAAATCCACAAACCTTTAATTAGGTGAATCATTTCAGGTGTATATATTTTCTTGCCACGACATGGTTATTCATCCATAAGAACTTCAGACTTATGACGAATGACTTCACCTTCAACCATATAGACCACATCTTCACAGATATTGGTGGCAAGATCGGCAATTCTTTCGAGATGACGGGAACATGAGAGCAGGTGCAGAGCTCTTTTTATAATTGCTGAATCTTTGCCCATTGCCCGCCGGATCTCTGTGTACATTTTGTAGTTCGCCTCATCAACAAGATCGTCCATTGCAATAATCTGTCGGGCCAATTTGGTGTCTCGGTTGGTCAAGGCATCCAGGCTACCACTGAGCATAACTTTAACATCAGCAATCATTCCGGAGAAATCAACGCTTATAGGCAACGCCTCACGTTGGGCCAGATAGAGAGCCCGCTCAGCAATATTAACGGCAAGGTCACCGACTCGCTCAATATCATTATTGACCTTAAGCACTGTCACTACAAAACGTAGATCGGTTGCCACCGGCTGATAGAGAGCCATTATTTTCAGGCACTCTTCCTCAATCCGGACTTCGGCATCGTTGATAAGGTAGTCATTATCGATCACCTCCTGAGCCAAACAAGACCGTCTTTCAACCAAAGCCACTAAGGCTTTTTCGATTGCACCTTCAACCATAGCGGCGATGTGCAGTAACTCCTTTTTAAGCTGATCAAGTTCTGTCTGCAAATGTTTCGGCATAATAACTTCTTTCTCTTTATATTATTGATTCTTTGA
>DAOWHJ010000089.1 GCA_030641485.1 Pseudomonadota bacterium | reverse complement strand
TCACTATATGGATCTTGAGGAGATGTTTCGATGCGGTGGAGATCTTTGCAGCCCGATCAGCATCGAATCTTCGAACTCGTTCGTGGCTGACCACTAGGTATTTATATAGATGTGCAATCAGCCAATCTATGATTTGCTTTAGTTGCGATGCCCCGATCCATAATAACCAGAGCCCCATTTGGGGTTTTCAGTTTACCAAGCATGGTTTTAGGGTTTTAGCTTCGGAAATGTTGTATTCAAACATCTCCGAGCCCAGAACAAACCCGCTATTATCCAATTATGGCCTTGGTAAATGTGATATTAGGGAAGATTTCCCTTGACTAAGCCGGGCAATTTGTTTATTGCGGCGCATTCGTTGCTCTTTCTGATTTGTTGAGACTTTGTTGTATTCAATTTTACACGATTTTTTTCTGAAGCTTTCTGGTTGGTTTGATTAGGTTTCGATATGATTCGGATTAAGCCTTTGGATTACTGGTTGGCCTTAACTCTAACGCCTGGAATCGGGGTTTTAGGCATAGCTCGGGCTTTTCAGGGGCTGGGTTCAGTTGAGGCAATTTTTAAGGTCCCAGTCGCGACTTTGATCTCTTTTGGGGTTCGGAAAGTGGCGGCAGAGGCGGTTTCACAGTTTAGCGACTGGTCTAAGGTTGCTGAAATAAAAGAGAAAACTAGTATTGTTGGTGGTGAGATTATTCCTTTGGATGATCCACGTTATCCGCGGAATCTAAAGCAGATTGTCGATCCACCCCCAGTCCTTTTTGTTAAAGGTTCACCTGAAGTGCTCAAACTTTCGGCGATAGCCGTGGTTGGGGCTCGGAGGGCATCGGAGTTGGGTCGGCGTTTCGCTTTTGAATTAGGCGCAAAGCTTGCCGGAAAGGGGCTTTGTGTTGTTAGTGGTATGGCCTTGGGGGTTGACGGCGCTGCCCATGAGGGGTGTTTACGCGATAAGGGGCCGACTATCGCCGTACTTGGTACTGGTCTTGATGTTGTCTATCCGGCGGCGCATCGTCATTTAAGTGAACGAATTGCTGAATTTGGCTTGCTGATGACTGAATTGCCGCCTGGGAGTGGGCCGGATCGGGGGCATTTCCCGCGTCGTAATCGGATTGTTAGCGGTTTGGCGCAGGGAGTGGTTGTTGTCGAGGCCGGTGAAAAAAGTGGTTCTTTGATTACTGCACGTCTGGCTTTAGAACAGGGGCGTGAGGTTTTTGCGGTTCCCGGGCCCCCGGGAATGCCGGGTAGCAAAGGGGTGAATCGACTCTTAAAAGATGGAGCTCAGCTACTTGAATCGGTTGATGATATATTTTTAGCGTTGCCTTGGCTTGAGTCAGGTGCTAAGACCGGTGCAACAGTTTCTTGTAGGCGACCGGCCTTGACTCCTGAGCAGTCGCAACTGCTTGCGGCTTTAGGTCCAGATGAGATTAACTATGACGATCTCTTGGAGAAACTGCTTTGGGGCACGGGCTTACTGAGTCAGGTGCTGCTTGAGCTTGAATTGAGCGGTTTGTTGATGAAAAGTGCTGGCAATAATTTTCGTACAGTCCCCGAGCATGTAGAGTGATCTGCACAATTTAAAACTTGTACTACTTACGGAGTATTCCTGGATGTATCAACGGGTTATGGCTATAATTGGGATTATTTCAGATTACCTTGCAGATGAGGTCGATCTCTTTGAGCAAGAGGAGGAGATTGTTGACGATCTGGTCTCCTTGGGGTTCGATTTTTCTGAGATTGAGACCGCATTTGGATGGATTGCTAATCTCTCGCAAGGGAAAGAACTGAATTTGCATTTGCTTGACCTTGAACCCGAGAGTGAATTTCAACGTCATTTTTCTTTAGAAGAGCGCCAGTCTTTAAGTGTTGATTCCCGAACTTGGCTGACTAAATTGCGACAGATGGAGATACTGAGCCAAGTTGCTGTTGAAGATATTATTGACCAGGCTATAATGCTTGGAGGGTCTCAAATTGGACTTGAAGATATCAAAGTTATCTCCACGATGGTTATTGTTGTCGGGCACCTTGACACTGTTGTCAGGGAACGTTTTTTAGATTTTTTAGAAAATGATCAGGATATAGTTTTTCACTGATACGAGCACAGTACGCAAAATAAGAATTCTTATCATGTTACTTTCTTTATTTAAGCAAGAAAACACCCTGTTAAGGTACTAATGGGACAAACTTTACTTATAGTCGAATCACCGACCAAAGCCAAAACTATTGGCAAATATTTAGGGCCTGAATACATTGTGAAGGCTTCGGTTGGTCACGTCCGTGATTTGCCGACAAAAGAGCTTGGAATTGAGATCACTGGCGATAATTTTGAGCCTCACTATGTACCCATGAAGGGTAAGGGCAAGATTATCGGTGAGCTTAAAAAGGCGGCTCGCAAGGCCGATCGGATTTTGCTGGCACCTGACCCCGACCGCGAAGGTGAGGCGATTGCCTGGCATATTGCCCATGAACTCGGGGATAAAAAACCGGTTCAGCGGGTCCTTTTTCACGAAGTGACCAAATCTGCGATTCAAAAAGCTCTGCGTGAGCCTTTGGAAATCGATCTTAACAAGGTGAATGCCCAGCAGTCACGGCGAATTTTAGATCGTATAGTTGGTTATAAAATCAGTCCCTTGTTATGGAAAACCGTGCGGAGGGGTTTAAGCGCAGGTCGGGTGCAGTCGGTGGCTGTTCGTTTGGTCTGTGACCGTGAAGCAGATATTAAAGCTTTTATTCCGGTTGAATACTGGAGTATACTTTCAACCCTGGAAGGGGCAAATCCACCTCCTTTTGAGACTAAACTTCATCAAGTTGATGGTAAGAAAGCTGAGGTTTCAGATCAGGCGAGTGCTGAACAGATTGTTGCGGACCTAAAAAAGCTTACCTGTAAAATCAGCAAAATTGAGCAAAAAGAGCGCAAACGTCGACCGACCCCACCCTTTATCACCAGTAAGCTGCAGCAGGAAGCTGCGCGCAAGCTTGGTTTCAGTGCCAAAAAGACAATGATGGTGGCCCAGCAGCTTTATGAAGGAATTGAGCTTGGTGCGTCAGGACCGGTCGGTCTGATAACTTATATGCGTACCGATTCTGTCCGGGTTGCCGATTCTGCAGTTTCAGAGTGTCGCGATGCCATTGTTAAATTGTTTGGTCAAGAGTATCTGCCGGAGAAAGTCCAGTTTTATCGTAATAAAAATGCCTCGCAGGATGCCCACGAGGCGATTCGGCCTACCTCAGTTGAGTATGCGCCGAAAGATATTGAAAGTTTTCTGGGAAAAGATCAATTTCGTCTCTACTCCCTGATCTGGAAGCGTTTTATTGCTAGCCAAATGAACCCAGCGCGTTATTATCAGACGACGGTTTCGATTATGGCAGGTGAACGATATCAGCTCCGGGCGGTTGGTCGACGTCAGCTTTTCGATGGTTTTTTAATCGTCTATGAAGAGGGTCGTGATACTAATGGAGACGAGAGTGGCTCAGAAACAGAGTTGCCCGCTTTGACAGAGGGAGAAATTTTAAACCTCAAGGGTGTTGTTTCGAAGCAACACTTTACCCAGCCACCTCCGAGGTTTACCGAAAGTACCCTTGTTAAAGAGCTCGAAGAGAAGGGTATTGGACGGCCTTCAACTTACGCTTCGATTATGTCAACGATTCAGGATCGGGGCTATGTTGAGCTGCAGGAGAAGCGTTTTTATCCGACCGACCTAGGGGTGCTCGTTACGGACCTTTTGCAGAAGAGTTTTCCCGATGTCCTTAACGTTACGTTTACTGCCAGAATGGAGTCTGATTTAGATAAGGTCGAAGAGGGGGTACGTGACTGGCAGGATCTGTTAGCCGATTTTTATCGCCCCTTTGCGGCCCAGCTTGATACTGCTTTAGTGACCATGCGTGATGCCAAAAAAGCAGGCGAAGAGGTTACGGACGAACTCTGTGATAAGTGCGGTGCTAATATGGTGGTTAAATGGGGTCGAAATGGCCGCTTTATTGCCTGTCCCAATTATCCAGAGTGCAAAAATACAAGAGATTTGGGTACAGATGAAAACGGGGAGAATGGCGAGCTTGTAGATATCGGTAACTGCCCTGATTGTGATAGTCCTCTGCAGTTACGCAATGGTCGTTATGGCCGTTTTATCTCTTGTTCGACCTATCCTGAGTGTAAATACACCAGTTCGGTCGGAACCGGAGTTGCCTGTCCGCAAGATGGTTGCGACGGTGAGTTAGTTGAGAAAAAATCGCGCAAAGGAAAACTTTTCTTTGCCTGCAACCGCTATCCTAAGTGTACCTATGCAACTTGGGATAAACCTTACCCCTTAGCTTGTCCCGATTGCGATTTCCCCTTTCTGGTGGAGAAGAAAAGCCAAGGTGGAGGTGATAAACTCTTGCGCTGTTCGCAAAAAGGTTGTAGTTATCAGACGAAAGTTCCTATAATCGGAACCAAGGGATAAATAGCATAGTTTTATATGCGCCAGTAGCTCAGCTGGATAGAGCAACGGACTTCTAATCCGTAGGCCGTGGGTTCGAGTCCTACCTGGCGCGCCAATTAAATCAAGCACTTAGCGAGTTTTCGTTAAGTGCTTTTTCTTTATGTAAAATTGGTTGTCCCCACATTGTCCCCATTTTTTTTATTGTTTGTTCCGAATTTCCTAAATAAAAATATTATTAAGCATTCTTAATTCCTGCATCTAAGGATTATAAACCATAAGCCAACCCTACTAATTGCTGATAGTTGTGTCGCAATTCCTTTCAAATAACTAGTAATTGCTTTTTTCTCTTCTTGTCTGACTAGCTTTTCGATT
This sequence comes from Pseudomonadota bacterium, assembly GCA_030641485.1. Classification (GTDB taxonomy): domain Bacteria; phylum Desulfobacterota; class Anaeroferrophillalia; order Anaeroferrophillales; family Tharpellaceae; genus Tharpella. Next base: position 57 of record DAOWHJ010000089.1, on the reverse strand, counting down.
TTTTACCAAAATCATAGTTTCTATAATTTTGTTCTTATTTATTCTCAACCTTTTTTG
>DAOWHJ010000008.1 GCA_030641485.1 Pseudomonadota bacterium | reverse complement strand
GATATAGATCTTCACCATCTGGTTAACCCCTGGCTGAAGATCATCACCACGCCTTAAGGTCTCAATTTTTTCATCAAGGGAAGCTTCAATACGCTCCAATTCTCTGTCCATATATGCAACCAAACGGGCGACCTGTTCCTCAATCTCGATCGCATCGCGCAACACCAGATTAACACACATCTTCAAAGTAACTTTTTCGGTATCATCACTGGCAAGTTTGCTTCCAGAAGTTAAAACTACCTTACCCTTGCCGCTCTTGAGATCGGTCTCAAGGGTTTGGCCTGCCAGCAAGTCTCGCATCCGGGCCGTGACACTACGCCGTATTGCGTAGATTTCAGCATCGGCTTCGCGCTTGACCAGTTTGATGTCGCGTTCCCGCTCCTCAGCCCCACCTTCACCGCCATAACCTTTGCGGGCAAAAGTTTTGGTATTGATAACCACTCCCCGAACTCCAGGAGAGACTCGCAATGAGGTATCACGCACCTCACCCGCCTTCTCGCCAAATATAGCCCGTAAAAGCTTCTCTTCAGGGGAGAGCTGGGTCTCGCCTTTGGGGGTAATTTTACCAACCAAGATATCACCGGGGCTAACATGCGCTCCGATATGCACAATCCCATCTTGGTCTAGGTGAGATAACCCTTCATCACCAACATTTGGGATATCACGGGTAATCTCTTCCGGCCCTAATTTGGTATCTCGGGCCACGACCTCACAAACTTCAATATGGATTGAAGTAAATCTATCTTCCTTAACAATTCGCTCATTGATCAGGATTGAATCTTCAAAGTTGTAACCGCCCCAAGGCATAAAAGCAACTTTGACATTCTGGCCCAAAGCCAACTCGCCATGATCCATGGACGGACCATCAGCCAGAATTTCACCCGACTCTACCCAAGTGCCACTTTTAACCAAAGGGATATGGTTACAGCAGGTATTCTGATTGGAGCGCATAAACTTAGCTAGAGGATAAATGTCGAGACTAAACTCATCCTCACTGTTTTCCGGCTCATGTCGAACAATCACCTTACCCGAATCTACATATTCAACAAAACCGCTCTTTTTGGCGACCACAGCAATACCGGAATCAAGCGCGACTCGCGCCTCCATCCCGGTACCCACCATTGGCGCCTCAGCCCGGAGCAACGGCACCGCCTGACGTTGCATATTTGAGCCCATGAGAGCCCGGTTAGCATCATCATGCTCAAGAAAGGGAATCAATGAGGCCGCAACACTCACGAGCTGGCGCGGCGAAACATCCATGAAGTCGATATTATCTCGACCCTCGATACTATATTCACCCGCTTTACGACAGGCCACTAGCTCATTAACAAAACTACCATCAGGTTTGAGCGGAGCACTAGCCTGAGCAATAATTTTGTCATCCTCACTCATAGCGTAAAGGTGCACTATCTCATCACTTACAACGCCATCTTTGACCACTCGATATGGGGTTTCGATAAAACCAAACTCATTGACCTTGGCGTAACATGCAAGGGATGCAATCAGGCCAATATTTGGACCTTCAGGGGTCTCAATCGGGCAGAGTCGTCCATAATGAGTCAAGTGAACATCACGAACCTCAAATCCAGCACGTTCACGGGTTAAACCGCCCGGTCCCAAGGCACTCAAACGACGCTTGTGAGTGATCTCCGAAAGCGGGTTCGTCTGATCCATAAACTGTGAAAGCTGGCTGGAACCAAAAAACTCTTTAATTGCAGCACTAACCGGCTTAGAGTTAATGAGATCATGCGGCATTGCCGTATCGATTTCCTGGAGACTCATACGCTCTCGGATGGATTTTTCCATCCGCACCAAGCCAATACGGTACTGGTTTTCAATCAATTCGCCAACGGTTCGAACTCGTCGATTACCAAGATTATCGATATCATCAATAACGCCTTTATCTGACCTTAATGCAATCAAATAACGAACAATTTCAAGTATATCCTCTTCAGTTAAGGTTTTACAATCAAGATCCTGCTCAGTTCCGAGCTTATGGTTAATCTTCAAGCGGCCAACCCGAGAGAGGTCGTAGCGCTCCGGATTAAAAAACAGATTCTTAAATAGCGAGTCGGCAATTTCAATTGTCGGTGGTTCCCCGGGACGGAGACGACGATAGATCTCTATTTTAGCCTTCTCAACCTCAATCTCTTTATCACTCTTCACCCCTTGGGCAACAAGTTCACGCTCCTCATCACTTAAAACAATCTTATCGACCAGAAGCGTATCTCTTAAATAGGAGCCGACATTAATATTGTCGATAAAAAGGATCTCAAACTGCTCAATTCCACTCTGCTGAAGTTCTTCAAGCTTGTCTGGTGTAATCTCTTCATTACACTCAAGCAAAACCTCACCAGTCTGCGGATCTACCACATCGTGAGACACATACGAATTGACCAGCTCATCATCCATCATCGGCAGGATTTCAAGTTCTGCAGCTTTCATTCTGCGCAAAGCAGCCTTACTTATTTTCCGACCCTTCGCCAACAGGACATCGCCGGTCTGAGGATCTAGGATATCCTCACGTGCCTTAAAATTCGCAACTAAATCGCTATTAGCATAGTTAATCTGACGACTAAAACTGCCATCTTCAAGACGATTAACGATAACACTGTCATAAAAAAGATTCAGCAGCTCTTCAGTTGAGTAGCCTAGGGCTCGCAAGAGAACTGTAGCCGGCAATTTACGTCGACGATCAATGCGGACATGAATAAGATCTTTATTATCAAATTCAAAATCAATCCAAGAACCGCGATAGGGAATTACCCGGGCGCTAAAAAGCGACAGGCCACTGACAGAACTCTTAGCCTTCTCCTGAGAGAAAAAGACACCGGGTGATCGATGTAACTGACTGACGACAACCCTTTCTGTGCCATTGATGATAAAGGTTCCTCGCTCACTCATCAATGGAATCTCGCCGAAATAGACCTCCTGTTCTTTGATATCACGGATTGAGCGTTGCTCACTTCCTTCCTCGATATCCCAGATTATCAGCCGGATTCGAACCCGAATTGGCACCGAATAGGTAACCCCTTTGAGCATGCATTCGCGGTCTGTATAGCGCGGCGTGCCCAGGTTGTAGCTCACATATTCAATAGACGATGTGCCATAAAAGTCCTTAATCGGGAAAACACTTTTAAAGACACCGTGAATACCAATGTCATCTCTCTCGTCCGGAGGGGTTTCATCCTGGAGAAAACGTTTATATGAATCGAGCTGCAGGTCTAGGAGAAAAGGTACTTTTACGACCTCTTTAATGGACGCAAAATTACAACGCAGACGAGGTAGGTTACGGCTATTGCAGGCTACCATAGAACTTTAACCTCATTTCTTCAAAGTTAGAGTATTGAAACTATTTGCTTAAGGGGGGCAGGGAGGTTTACTACCCTACACTAAAGACTAGTCAGAGGCAAAATTAGCAACTGATTCTAAATCAAAATAAAGTGTAGAGAACAAAAAACAACGTAAGGGATAAGGTCTCTTCGACCCTATCCCTTACGTGAAAAGGTAGTTATTTGCGATGAACTGATATCACCTTGATAACCTTACTTCACCTCAGCAGAGGCACCAGCACCTTCAAGTTTTTTGACGATCTCTTCAGCTTCATCTTTACTTACCGCCTCTTTAATTGCATTCGGGACGGCTTCAACCGCAGCTTTTGCCTCTTTCAGGCCAAGACCGGTAATTTCACGTACAGTTTTAATAACCTGAATCTTCTTCTCTCCAAAGGAGGTCAGGACGACATCAAACTCAGTCTGCTCTTCCGCAGCAGCTTCACCACCGGCAGCAGGCATAGCCGCAACCGCCATCGGTGCCGCAGCAGAAACGCCAAACTTCTCTTCAAGCTCAGAAACCAACTCAGATAGCTCAAGAACTGTCATATTTTCAATAAACTGGATTACATCTTCTTTTGTGATCGACATAGCATTTATCTCCTTACTCATTTAATAAAATATCAATTCATGCATATTTAAATGCAAGATATTAGTGATCTGCCAGAAAACAAGCGATTATTCGGCCTGCTCTTTCTGTTCCTTGATCGCATTCAAGACCTGAACCGCTGACCGGGTCACTGCGCTAAGAACATTAACAAGGCCGCCAGGAACAGCATTCATAGTTCCCAACAAAGTCGCCTGCATAATCTCTTTACTTGGTAATTTTGCCAGCTGCTCAACAGTTGCAACGTCAAGATAATTACCGGAAAGAACTCCACCCATGAGATCAAGGGCGTCCTCTTTTTTCGCAAACTCAACCAAAATTTTGGCAGCGGCTGCCGGATCACCATAAACCAGGGCCAATGCACTCGGACCTTTAAGATGATCTGCCAGAGCATCGTTACCTGTAGCTTTGGCAGCTATCCGCGCCAAGGTATTTTTAACTACTTTAAACTCAGTCTCTTTTTCTCGCAACTGACTTCGCAATGCGGTAATCTTTTCAACATCCAGTCCGCGATAGTCAGCCAGGAACGCTGCTTGAGCATCACCAAACTTCACCGTCAACTCGTCAATCTGAGCCTGCTTTTCTGCTCTCTTCACCTTTTTCCACCTCCTTGTCTGTTATCATGCATGTCAAAAGGCAAATGAGCTCACACTAATATCAGATTTGCTAAATTATGCAACAAACCAGACAGCCTCGGCGGGATTTTACAACCTGAAAGATCAACCCACGGTCAACAGCTCAGTCATCCTATTGAATTATATCTTAAGTAAATTATGAAATGTTTTTACAGTGTAGCTACGTCAACTCTAATCCCAGGACCCATAGTCGAGGACAAACTAAAGCCACGCATGTAGTTGCCCTTGCTCGAAGCGGGCTTAAGGCGATTAAGGGTCTCGACAATCGACGTAATATTCTCAACAAGCTTCTCACTGCTGAATGAGAGACGGCCTACCGGAACTTGAACGATACCTGCCTTTTCAACCCGAAACTCAACTTTACCAGCCTTGATTTCTTTAACCGCACGAGCTACATCAAAGGTTACAGTTCCAACTTTTGGATTCGGCATTAAGCCACGAGGCCCTAAAACCCGGCCAAGTTTACCGACTACTCCCATCATGTCGGGCGTAGCTATAGCTTTATCAAAATCAAGCCAGCCATCAGAGATCTTCTTGGCCAAATCATCTGCACCAACAAAGTCAGCCCCGGCATCGCGAGCCTCAATCTCTTTTTCACCTTTGGCGAAAACAACAATCTTGGAACTCTTACCACTTCCATGAGGAAGTAAAACAGCCCCCCGAACCATCTGATCTGCATGTCGGGGATCAACACCCAAACGCACTGCAAGATCAACACTCTCATCAAACTTTGCTGTCGTAAATGATTTCAGTAAATCAACTGCATCCACTAATGAATACTTTTTATCCGACTCAACCTTAGCTCGATTGGCACTATAATTCTTTCCTGACTTTGCCATTTAATCCTCACATATCCTTATTGTTCGACTTCAATACCCATGCTTCGCGCTGTTCCAGCAATAATCAGACAAGCAGCATCTATATCGTTAGCATTTAGATCAACCATCTTCAATTCGGCAATCTCTTTAACCTGTTTCGCAGTAACCGTTCCAACTTTAGTCTTATTCGGAACCCCAGAACCCTTCTCAACTTTAGCCGCTTTTTTCAAAAGCACTGCTGCGGGTGGAGTTTTGGTGATAAAACTAAAACTTCTGTCAGCATAAACGGTAATAATAACCGGAATAATCATCCCCTGCTGGCTATCAGTTTTGGCGTTAAATGCTTTACAGAACTCCATAATATTTACGCCATGCTGCCCCAATGCCGGACCTACCGGTGGCGAGGGGTTGGCCTGTCCAGCCGGAATCTGAAGCTTGATCTGACCGGTGATTTTTTTTGCCATCCTAAATTCTCCTGCACGCTCTCTAATATACGAGTTGAATATAAATTCGCGCACTTAAATATGCGCGTTTTCTTAACTTATTTTTTCGATCTGACCAAATTCAATTTCAATCGGAGTCGGCCGGCCAAAAATACTTACCAAAACCCTGACTTTACCTTTCTCAGGGTTAATTTCATCCACTGTCCCGGTAAAATTAGCAAAGGGTCCTTCCAGAACCCGAACACTTTCACCAACCTCAAACAGAACCTTAGGCTGTGGTCTCATTTCACCTTCGGCAATTCGAGCCAGCAGACTGTTTGCCTCAGTTTCCGAAATCGACCTGGTAGCAGCTACTCGATCACCGCCCCCAACAAATCCGGTCACCTTCGGCGTACCTTTGACCAAGTGCCAGGTTTCCTCGTTCATCTCCATATTGACTAAAACGTAGCCAGGAAAAAATTTTCTCTGCGAGGTTCGGCGTTTGCCCTTTACCATTTCCACAACCTGCTCGGTTGGGACCACGACCTCATCAAACATATCTTGCTGGCCGTACTGCTTAATCCTCTGTTCGAGGGTCAGCTTAACTCTATTTTCATAACCCGAGTAAGCATGTATAACATACCATTTCTTCGCCATAACTTACCCTATCAGCCTTCACTTGAAAGACATCATTACATATAATGCTGTCAGACTAAGCCGCAAGAATCAATTTCATCAACTTCGCCAACCCCAAATCAACAACCCCTAAATACAGGGATATGACAAAAACGACGCCAAGGACCACCCAGGTTAGACCAATCGTAGCTTTGCGACTAGGCCAAGTAACCTTCTTCATCTCGCCTTTTGAGTCTTTAAGATATTGACTCAGTTCGACAATACTCTCTTTAATTGCTGCCAAGTTCCAGGCCCCCTTATCGAGCTGGCAATTGCCAACCGATAGTCATTTGCTGTTTACTGGCAGGCCAGGAGGGATTCGAACCCCCAACACCCGGATTTGGAGTCCGGTGCTCTAGCCATTAGAGCTACTGGCCTGCAAAAGATTCAAGAAGATCACTCACTACCAACATAAAAAACTATTTGGTCTCTTTATGGGTGGTGTGGGCCTGACAAAACCGACAGAATTTCTTGAATTCCAATTTATCAGGGGTATTCTTCTTGTTCTTCTTTGTCGTATAGTTTCTTCTCTTACATTGCCCACAGGCTAGCGTTACTTTATCTCGCATTTCTATTCACAACCCGGCTACATGCGCCCAAATAATTTATTTTTTATTACAAACCAAAACAAACCGAAGCCAGAGTCGGATTTTCACAAACCCTCCCTGGCTTCGACTGACAGTACATCTGTCTAAATGTGCTATTTATTCAACAATCTCGCTAACAACCCCAGCACCGACAGTACGTCCACCTTCGCGAATCGCAAAGCGAAGCTCTTTTTCCATCGCAATCGGAGTAATCAACTCACCAACTACTGTAATATTATCACCCGGCATAACCATCTCAACTCCTTCCGGAAGCTCAACCGTACCAGTAACATCGGTTGTCCGAAAATAGAACTGCGGGCGATAACCTTTGAAGAACGGGGTATGACGTCCACCCTCTTCTTTAGTCAGAATGTAGACCTCAGCCTTAAACTTGGTGTGAGGTTTAATACTACCGGGGGCTGCCAAAACCTGGCCACGAATTATATCTTCACGCTTCTTACCCCTTAACAAAATACCGACATTATCACCGGCCTCACCCTGGTCAAGCAACTTGCGAAACATCTCAACCCCGGTACATACAGTTTTATCTGTATCACGAATACCGACAATCTCAACTTCCTCGCCGACCTTGACGATGCCACGCTCAATCCGACCGGTAGCAACAGTGCCTCGTCCAGAGATACTGAAAACATCTTCAACCGGCATCAGGAAAGGCTTATCTATTTCACGCTTAGGATCAGGGAAATAAGTATCAACGGCATCCATCAGCTCACCGATACATTTCCACTCGTCACATTCTGAAGGACCATCACTCTCCAAGGCTTTCAGAGCGCTACCGGGAATAATCGGAATATCATCACCCGGGAAATCGTAGTCAGAAAGAAGCTCACGGACTTCCATCTCAACCAACTCCAAAAGCTCATCATCATCAACCATATCGGCTTTATTAAGGAAGACAACAATATGGGGAACCCCAACCTGGCGAGCCAGGAGAATATGTTCACGAGTCTGAGGCATCGGACCATCAGCCGCACTTACGACCAGGATTGCACCATCCATCTGCGCCGCACCCGTAATCATGTTTTTGACATAGTCAGCATGGCCAGGACAATCGACATGCGCATAGTGACGTTTGTCAGTCTCATACTCGACGTGAGCGGTTGCAATTGTAATTCCGCGTTCGCGCTCTTCTGGAGCCTTATCAATTTCATCAAAAGCTGTATAAGAGGCCTGGCCTTTAAGCGCCAGAACCTTGGTAATGGCAGCGGTCAGAGTAGTTTTGCCATGGTCAACATGACCGATTGTACCAACATTGACATGGAGCTTGTTACGCTCAAATTTTTCCTTAGCCATTTCCTAATTCTCCTCTCTCAACTATTTTTCATCTATGAGTCAAGCAACTTCGTTAAACCTTTAAATAATGAAGCTAGACAGAATACATCCCGCCGTCTGTCACTGGAGCCCCCGATCGGGATTAAACCCACGACCTCTTCCTTACAAAGGAAAAGAGAATACAATGAGATTGAAATGATTGCGTAAAAGGCGTTGCAATGGTAGAGT
>DAOWHJ010000022.1 GCA_030641485.1 Pseudomonadota bacterium | reverse complement strand
GATATCCGCAGTAAATTGAGTAATCTGCAATCTGAGGTAGAAAATATTTCCGGAGCAGTAGAGGGCTTATCCCGTCACTTAGGTATCGCCGTAAACGAGATTGTCCTGAACGTAACTCAGATAGATTTAGCAAAACCCGTGAACAGGATTGACTCCAAGTTTGACCAAATGATCTCGTTCAGTCGTAATGTGCCCATTTCCGAAGACTCGATCAAGGCATTTGCAAATGAGATTCTTCATTACCCCAACCTCGCAGATGATGTTCAGTATATATATTCTGCCATGGTTAAATCAACTCTGAAAATCGGAGTTCTTGAAGTTTTGTATAACATTCTGGTCGAAAGGATTAGAAGCGCGGCTTTTGATGATCGGGGCGAAGAACTGCTTAAATGCTACAATGCTCTGCACATATACTTTAACGAACTTGTCGCTTATCAGATGAAAGCCGCCCTCCTGATAATAAATGCCTATACCGTTGAAATCGGTCTTCCTGAAAGTAATGAGTCCAAAGCTTTCAGGGAGAGACTACAAAGTTATCTCAATCAGGAAGTGGAGGCATTTTTGGTTCTAACCGAACGCCTGGTTGCAGCCACAGCCGATGTCCGCACGATGATGTATGGGGATTACAGCATGTTTCCCAAAGAGGTTGAAAAGGTCTTCCATCATGCCGACTTTATCGCCAAGCAGTTATCGACGAAACATGGCGCAGGCTTTATCATTCGTGTTGTTGGGGACCCGACAAATGCTCTCTACCTCAGCGTTCCGCAGAAAGGAGCTCTTGCTGGAAGTTTTGTCGAGAAATCAAAAAATCTCTACCTGGCAACCATGCCGTCCCATTACCCGGCAGACAGCAATTATCTCGGCTGGATAAAGGTGGGTAACAATTGGAAATTCTTTTCCCAAAGTAAAATTGCAATCAATAAGTTTACATATCCCGCTCCCTACACCAGCGGCTCCCCAACCAGGATTCCGACAACCCATACCATCAGCTATTCAAACGGGGCATTCACGGCTACCGGTAAATTCGGCTACGTCGATGAAGATGGAGAGCCGACAGAAGCAAACTCCGAGGGTAGCACTCTTTACGGTAATGCCGTTCTCATCGCCCGTCGCTCTCCCAAATTTGAGTCGGTTCGTATTAAATCTAAAAACAAACACGGAGAATGGGATACCACTTTCAATGCCAGAGGTGCGGCTGCCGCCGGCAATCTCGCCATGAACTATGTTCTCAAAGATAAGTATCGTGGTTTTGCCTTGGACTATCCTCCGCTACCATGTGCAAATTCCGAAATGGCGATTTCAGCCACTCTGGTAGACGGGGATGGCAAGATCAGCGGGCTTAAATTTAACCTCCAGACGAAAGATTACATAAACGCATGGCTGAATTATGATAATTTTCGTTATGCATTTAAAGCGAGGAGACTGTTTTTGTCATATGATTGGCGTCTCTCCATGGTTAGTCCGGATTCGTCGGTGACTCACCTGGTGAAAGTTCATGATAAAAATTATAACGATCTCATGCCCCTTAATTGGACGTACTGGAAAAGACAAACTAAGGAACTTCCTAACTCTGGAATATTTTCCAAGTTCGAGAAAAACAAATCATACGGCCTCTTTTTTGTCTCTGACAACAATATGGTGGATATAGATGAATCTTTTCAACTTTACAGCAGGGATGACAGTGGTTCGAGGGCGTATTTTTCACACCAGATCACAGAACTTGAGATTATACCCCAGTAAAAAATGTTTTTTAAGGCACCCTTTTGAAATATACCAAGGAAGGAGATACCAAGGAGGAGATAGGGGACGTTGTTGCTTTATTGCTTTAACGCTCCCCAGCTTTCTCACCCAAGTTCCGGGGGACATCTTACTTAATTGTCAACCATTTACCTGTAGAAATTCACAGATCTATGTGTGCTATATATATCGAGAGAATAAATCGTAAATCCAATATTGTCAGTAGCAAGCTCTTATTGTCGTCAACATTTCCAAACTTAAGATGTTCAGCGAATAACATCAATTTGTTACGTATTTTTATCACAGAGTTCACAGGGGCCACTATTGCTGCTCTCTGTGAGCCTTGTGTCCTCTGGTGGGTTTAAGTTTTAACTCCAGCTTGTTTTGCTGAGCTGTTTGTCAATAAAAGCTTGATGAGCAGTTAGGATTCAAGCAGCAGGGTAAGAGCCTAACACTTTCATGTAGAGACAGATCTTTTCGGTTGCCTTGATCATCTCGGCAACCTTCTCATCCTTGCGGTGACCTTCGAAATCAGCGATGAAGAAGTAGCTCCATTTCTCATTGCGAACCGGCCTTGATTCAAGTTTTACCATATTTACACCATGATCAGCCATTGGGGTTAAAACCTGGTGCAGGGCTCCAGGGAGATGCGGGGTTACAAACAAGATTGAGGTTTTGTCATGGCCTGAGGGCGGGCTATCCTCGTTTCCCAAGACTAGAAACCGGGTTGTATTTCCGGGGAGGTCTTCGATTTTTTGCGCGATACTTTTAAGGTTGTAGAGTTCGGCGGCGGCCGGGCCAGCAATTGCTGCTGTTTGGCCACGTTCCGAAGCCGCTCGCCGGGCCGCTTCGGCAGTGCTGCCACATTCGGTCAACATGGCCCCCGGTATGTGTTCCTTAAGCCACTGTCGGCATTGGGCGAAAGCTTGGTTGTGTGAAAATACGGTTTGAATCTCTGCCAGAGGCAAGTTTTCAGAGCTTAGCAGATCGTGGGATATTTTCTGATAGCGTTCGGCGCAGATCTTCAGATCTGAGGTGTAAAAAAGATCAAGGGTGTGGTTGACAGCGCCCTCAATTGAATTTTCCACCGGGACCATACCATAGTGACACTGCTCCTTTAATACCGCCTGAAAAACATCAGCAACATTGGCCTGCGGGAGCATGGCCGACTCGCCTCCGAAATGTCCAAGCGCGGCAAGATGTGTGAACGAGGCCTCCGGTCCTAAGAATGCGACCTTGTGTTGACTCTGCAACTCCCGGGCGGCCGCCATAATCTCTTTAAAGATCAATTGGAGTGCGGTTTGGGTCAGTGGGCCTGAGTTAAGCTCTTTCAGGTGGTGCAAGACCAGACTTTCACGCGCATTATTGAGGGTTAAGAGCCCCTTCTCCTGTTTTTCCTGACCAATCTTTCGAGCAAGTTCCAGGCGCCGGTTAATGAGTTTAAGCATATCGCTATCGAGAGCGTCAATCTCTTCTCTTAAGCTATCAAGTTCCAAAATGTATACCTTTGATGGCGTCGTAAAAAGTTCCGATCTACTGCGTTATTGCAGTCTCTCCAGCCACTCGACTTACTACATTTATGGTCTCGTGTCTGGAGAGACCACAATATCTTGTATATCGAAATTTTTACTTAGCCATCCCGTGACTTATTACGAGTGCATCACCTTTACTACAGATTTTAAGCCGCTTTAGTAACATTACTCATGCGTCCGTGAGCGCAGAGGATTAATTTACGGGTGGTTTCCCATGAAATGCACGCATCAGTTACCGAGACTCCATAGGCTAAATCATTTATATCTTCGCTACAGGGTTGGTTGCCTTCATTAAGATTACTCTCAAGCATTACCCCGACCAGAGCCGGATTGTTTTCGAGGCGTTGGCTGATGATATTTTTCAATACCCGTTCTTGTTCCAAGTATTTTTTACGGGAGTTGCCATGAGAACAGTCAACCACAATGCTCTCTTTTAGTCCTTCATTTATAAGTTTTTGACAGGCCTCTTCGATGCTGACTGAGTCGTAATTTGGTCGTTGGCCACCGCGCAGGACCATGTGGGTCCAAGGGTTTCCCTTGGTCGAGACGATACAGGTTTTACCTTTAGGGTCAACCCCAATGAAACTCTGTGGCGTCTGAGCTGCGACGATCGCGTGTACCGCTTTAGTCAAGCTGCCGTCGGTGCAGTTCTTAAAGCCGACTGGCATTGAGAGACCGCTGGCCATCTCGCGATGAATCTGTGATTCAGTCGTGCGGGCTCCGACTGCGGACCAGCAGACCAGGCCAGCCAGGTATTGAGGCGTAATCGGATCAAGCACCTCGGTTGCGGTCGGTAGTCCCATTTCAGTTATTTGCAAAAGAATTCGTCGAGCTCGACGTAAACCTTCATTCATGTCACAGCTACCGTTCATGTGGGGATCGTTAATCAACCCCTTCCAGCCGATAGTAGTACGAGGTTTTTCGAAATAGACCCGCATCACCAAAAGCATACTGTCGGAAACTTCTTTTTGTAACTCAACCAGTTGTCTGGCGTATTCAAGTGCTGCCTTCTCGTCATGAATTGAACAAGGACCAACAATCATCAAAAGGCGTGGGTCCTTATGGGCGAGAATATCTTCGATTTGACGTCTTCCTTTAATTACGGTTTCTTCACTGGCCGGGCTTAAAGGCATCTCCTCTTTAAGTACCTCGGGGTCAATTAATGGTTCGAAACTTTTGATGTTAAGATCATGGGTGTTGGTGGTCATGGCGCTTACTCCTGTAGTTTTGGCAAAATTAAAAAAGGGCCGAAGATGAAAAAATCATTCCGGCCCTTTAAAAAGTAAAAAGCCGGGGGCGGTTAACCCTCGGCTTGGTAGTTTATGTGTGAGTTATTAACTCCTAAATGCCCCGGGTAAACCTCTCCTTATCGTTAATAAAATAAAACCAAAAATAAAAGAGGCTGGATACGAAACGCATAATTTTACTCTAAAGTGACCTTGGCAAATTGAACTGGATATTGTCTTTTGCTCTCTGTGAGAACTTGGCTAGTCGGGCTCAACTAGAGTAATTATCTGATTATGTCAAGAACTATTTTAATGCTCAAACCCAAGCAAAAGCTGGTTTTTCATCTATGTTTGTGCTAGCTTGTGGGGAAATAGCACCCATAAGTATGAGGCATGAAATGATTAGTGAAAAATTATCTTCTTATAAAACTGTGGTCTTTTTTATGACCTTTTTGTTTACAGTCGGGCTTTTCCTGTGGATGGTGAAACCGTTTATTTATACCTTGGCCTTAGCGCTTATTATGGTTGGTCTCTGTCATCCCATTTACTTAAGTTTGATTAAGTTCTGTGGTGATCGGAGCTGGTTGGCATCCGGTTTGATCTGTCTTGCGATTTTCCTGGGAATTTTCGTTCCCCTGGTTTTTCTCATTACCTCACTCTCGGTCGAAGTGACAGAGTTCTATGCTTACCTCCGGCGCGAGTTAACCGTGGCTTCACTCAATCAATTTATTTCTGGTCATACGAACAAGGTCGAAAGTCTGACCGATATTTTGCAGCATCTTGGGGTCGACTACAATATTAATGATATTCAGAATGATGTGATCCGCTTAAGTAAGGAGGCGGGTTTATGGGTTTATAACTGGACCAAAATGCTGGCGGGCCAGATAATGAATTTCTCACTTCATTTTGTCTTGCTAATAATTTTTGTCTATTTTCTCTTGATCGACGGTCTCAAGGTTAAAGAATATCTTATGGCGCTCTCGCCGCTACCGCGAGATCAGGAGGATCTGCTCCTACATAGGTTTAATGATATGACCTTAGCCATGGTTGTCGGTAATGGCTTGGCAGCAATCGCCCAAGGGGTTTTTGGTGGTATAGGGCTCGCTTTCTTTAATATCCAATCACCGATCCTATGGGGAACGGTAATGGCGATTTTTGCCTTTATCCCTTTTATTGGAATCTCGGTTGTTTTTATACCAATTGGCGCTTATATGTTGCTTGTTGGTGAAATTGGTAAAGGGATTGCTTTCCTGCTCTCTTTCGGGATACTATCTCTGATTGTTGAGTACATGGTTAAGCCCAAACTGGTTGGGGACCGGGTCAAGGTGCATATCTTATTAATCTTTATCTCAATCTTCGGTGGCCTGGCAACCTTTGGTCTACTCGGAATTATTTTTGGTCCGTTGATTACTATAGCCTTTCTGAGTATGGTTGAAATCTATCATCAGAATTATGGAAAACACCTGTTGTAATATTTGAGTAACTTATTATGATCCCTTGGAAAACACTTGATACTGCACCGATACCGGGAAATGGTAGTGCGTTGCAACTCTCTCAACGTGGCAATGAATTTTCGATCAGTATTGTTGGTGAAGGAGTGCTGATGACTTCGCGGGCCCATGGTTCAGAGGATGCGCTGGCTGAGCTTACGTGTCGCAAGGTTGTTGGTCGCCCGCAGGTTCGAGTCTTGATTGGTGGCTTGGGGATGGGATTTACATTGGCTGCGGCTTTGAAACAGCTTGGAGACGATGCTGAGGTGGTGGTCGCCGAGCTGATTCCAGCAGTAGTTAAATGGAATTATGGTCCCCTTGGTGAACATTCTGGCTATCCGTTGAGGGATGCACGAACTACGGTCAAAGAGG
>DAOWHJ010000098.1 GCA_030641485.1 Pseudomonadota bacterium | reverse complement strand
TTTTTTCATGTGTACCTCCATGTGGTGCGCTGTAGATACAACGTACTAGGTGGTTATGGAAAAGTCAAGCTACCATCAATTCTGCTGTTTGAGAATCCACTCTACAGCTTGACTTAGGTCAGGGCAGACCTTGTCAGGTCTGATGTTACACTCTTCGATCCGCTCTTTTTCCTTAAGACCGTAGCCGGTTTCAACTAAAATACCTTTGCCGCCAGCTTCTAAGCCAAGTTCCACATCAATCAGTTTATCTCCGATAACATATGATTTATCAAGTGTAAGGTGGTGTTTTTCTGCCGCCTCAAGGAGCATTCCTGGGGCGGGCTTGCGGCATCTACATGACATTTTATAGGGGGCAAACCCCGCTTCAGGGTGGTGGGGACAGTAGAAAAAATCATCGATCCGAGCCCCCTCTGCTGCCAGTAATTGGTTCAGGTGAACATGAGATTGTTTGACAAAATCCTCGGTGAACTTTCCTCGGGCCACCCCAGATTGATTGGTGACCAGAATAACCGGTATCAGCTGCCGATTAAGCCTTGCAATTGCAGCGGCAGCCAGCGGTAGAAGCTTAATGTCCTGCAAGCGGCTCAGGTAATTAACCTCATGGATGATTGTGCCATCCCGGTCCAGAAATACAGCTCCCAGCGGGGTTGTGGTCATAGGATTGCCTTGGATTTTGCCGGTAAAAATTTATTGAAAAGGTTAAAAAATCGGTCCGGGTCTTTAATTGTAAGCTCAATCTCAGCCAGCCAGATATTCTGTATGAACTGTTCATCAAACTCTGCGCTCAGGGTCTTAAGTTTATCCGCATCCTTGGCGGTGGTGAGTAGGGGTAGTCCCTTGCACATATCTTTGATATTTGTAAGGTCGTTATAATTGTAGACGTGGTGGTCCTTAAATGAGAGGGATGCTTTAACCTTAATGCCTGAGGCCGTAAGTTGCGAGAAAAAATAGTTATTATTTGCGAGTCCAGCAACTGCACAAAATGAACCCATTTTTCGTATTTCAGTTAATGATTTTGACCTTCCATCGGTAATTGAGGTGAATTTTTTGTAGTGATAGCTGGCGCAGAAGAGCTTGCTTGGAGCAACATAGTTTAAAATCTGAGCTGCATGAGTGTAAAACTTCGGGTGGTGTTGGTCAAATTTGTTGAAGATGACTGCATCAGCCCGTTTTAAGGCGCTTAAAGTTTCACGTAAAGGGCCAGCTGGCAACAGGCATTGGTTGCCGAAGACCCGCTGGCTGTCAATCATAATAAGATTAAAATCACGTCGTAAACGACGGTGTTGAAAGCCGTCATCTAGGAGGACGATATCGGCTCTATTGTCTTGGACAATCTTCTCTGCTCCGCGGACTCGATTACCATCAAGCACTAAGGTGATATTTGTCAGTTGATTATAAAGCATTAAGGCTTCATCGCCGATGAGCTCAGTACTTAGATCATCGGTGTGAGACTCAGGTGTGATCACTTTCTGGGTTTCAGGGTGCCGGCGACCATAACCGCGTGAAAGGATGGCGACCTGCAGGTCATTCTCCTGGAAATAGCGGGTTAAAAAAGCCACCATCGGGGTTTTGCCAGTCCCTCCAGTCGTGATGTTGCCGATGCAGATAGTCGGCAGAGTAATACTCTTACTTAAGCTTGGTAGCAGGTCGTAAGCCAAGTTGCGAGCCGCTATAAGTGCACCATAAAGTAATGCCGGAGCTTTGCACAAGTATAAGCAGATAGGTCTAAGTCGGTTCAACATGAATAATGAAGTAGTTGATTATGTCGTTGTGAAAATTATCGGTTATAGCCGAGGGGAGCTCGCGGTTGAATTTTTCAAGACACCCTTATTTATCAAGGTAGCCTTCAAGGCAAAGGTCGTCATCGAAGTTACGGATGGAAATATTTTTTATGGCCACTGCCTGATCAATGGTTTCGGCGCCCTGGCCACTGATCATGCCGAGGCTGCCGCGTCCGCCAACCAGAATTGGGGCGTAGAAGAAGCAGACTTTGTCAATAATTTGGCTATCGAGGGCCGAGCCGTTGATCTCGGAACCACCTTCAATCAGGACCGAGGTGATGCCTCTGGCGCCAAGAATTATCATCAACTGATTCAGGTCAAGTTGGCCCAAATCATTACTGGGCATGATTAGGATGTCTTTTACGAGTTTGCGGTAGGGGGCCAGTTTTTCAGAGTTGTGTTCGCGGGTTGCCAGGAACATACGCTGCGCTCCATCATGGCCGAAAATTTTGGAGTCTAAAGGTGTGCGGAGCATTGAATCAACAACAATTCGGAAAGGGTTGCGCGGTTTTTCACCGGGGATGCGGGCGGTTAAGCGGGGATCATCTTTCAGCAGAGTACCTATGCCGACAAGAATGGCATCATGTGCGGCCCGTAATTGATGGACATAGTTACGCGATTTTTCATTGGTAATCCACTGCGAATGACCGCTGTGGGTGGCGATCCGACCATCCAGGCTGGCAGCTGATTTGAGGGTGACAAAGGGAAGTTTTGTGGTGATAAATTTATTCCAGAACTCATTGAGCTTAGAACACTCATCCTCTGACAGGCCAACTTCGACTTTGACCCCAGATTTTCTTAAGTAGTCGATCCCCCGACCGGCCACCAGGGGGTTGGGGTCTTTAGTGCCGATGATGACCCGGCTAATCCCAGCGTTTATAATGGCCGCGGTACAGGGCGGGGTTTTACCCTGATGATTACAGGGCTCTAAAGTGACATAGAGCTCAGCCCCTAAAGCTCGATCTCCAGCCTCTTGCAAGGCGAAAATCTCAGCGTGGGGTTCCCCGGCTCGGGGGTGAAACCCCAATCCGACAACTTCTCCCTGGGCAACGATAACAGATCCGACCAGAGGGTTAGGTGATGTCAACCCAACCCCCCTGCGGGCCAGCTCCAGGGCTTTTTGCATGAAGGCTCTATCTGCGTCGGAAAAGTCACTCATTTAGATGCTTGCTAGTCAACTCTAAAGTTTATGGGGTTTTCTGGCCGGGTTTATGTTTGAGCAGACCCTGTAATTCCTGCATGAACTCACCAATATCCTTGAACTGTCTATAAACCGAGGCAAAGCGAATGTAGGCAACTTCATCGAGTTTTTTTAATGCGGCCATTACATACTCACCGATGACCGGCGCCGGGACCTCTTTTTCGGAATTTTCGTGAAGCATTTGTTCGAGTGCGTTGAGGAGATCCTCGATTTGCTCCTGGCTGACAGCTCGTTTTTCGCAGGCTTTTAAGATGCCGCTTTCAACCTTATGGCGATCAT
This sequence comes from Pseudomonadota bacterium, assembly GCA_030641485.1. Classification (GTDB taxonomy): domain Bacteria; phylum Desulfobacterota; class Anaeroferrophillalia; order Anaeroferrophillales; family Tharpellaceae; genus Tharpella. Next base: position 10,418 of record DAOWHJ010000098.1, on the reverse strand, counting down.
AGGCGGTACGACTCTGGTCACGTTTTATGATCATCGGCAGGTTGACTTCAACCCGTTCGAAGGTGTTAAAGCGTTTGTTGCAGGAGAGACACTCGCGGCGTCTGCGAATGACGCTCGAATCTTTGGCCGTGCGGGAATCAATGACTTTATCTTCGCTAAAGCTGCAGAAGGGGCACTTCATATTATAAACTTGTATTCGGGTTCAAAGTGACAACTTTCAGCCCCGCTTCATCAAGCATCTCGGTTGCTAGGTCATCTGGGTAGGTATTGCCAATTACGATTTTTTTCAAGCCTGCATTGATAATCATTTTAGCACAGATTATACAGGGCTGGTTCGTACAGTAGATTTCACCTGACTCAATAGAAACACCATGATATGCGGCTTGGACGATAGCATTTTGCTCGGCGTGCATCCCGCGGCAGAGTTCATGGCGTTGACCTGAGGGGATGTTCATCTCATCACGTATACAGCCACGCTCAAGGCAGTGGCGGATCCCGGTCGGGGTGCCGTTGTAGCCGGTGGTAAGGATGCGGTTATCCTTAATGATAAGTGCACCAACTTTGCGTCTGATACAGGTTGAGCGGGTGGCGACCAGCTCCGCAATTTCCATGAAATAGGTCTGCCAGTCAGGACGTTTAGCCGTTGGGGTTCGCATCGTTAAATCCTAAAGCAAGTGGGTGTAGATTGGAAACTGGGCACACAGAGCACGTACGGTCGCCCGAGTCTGGTCAATTATTGCGCTATCTTCTGGGTGGTTAAGGACATTGTCGAAACAGTCAGCAACAATCTCCATCTCAGCTTCACGCATGCCACGGGTTGAGACGATCGGGGTTCCGATCCGAATTCCGCTGGGGTCGGTCGGGGTGCGAGGGTCGAAGGGAATCCCGTTTTTGTTGATGGTGATGCCAGCCGCATCAAGTGCGGTTTCCGCCCCTTTACCTTTGACTGGAAGATCGGTTAAATCGATCAGGAAGAGATGGTTGTCTGTACCACCAGAGACTATTCTAAAGCCTTTTTCCTGAAGTTGTTTGGCCAGGAATGCAGCATTAGCAACAGTCTGTTTTTGGGTCGCAGAAAATTCTGGGCTCATCGCCTCTTTGAAAGCTACAGCTTTAGCTGCGATAGTGTGCATTAAGGGGCCGCCCTGGAGCCCGGGGAAGATGGTTTTATCGATTTTAGCAGCATGCTCCTGGCGGCATAAAATCATGCCTCCTCGGGGTCCACGCAGGGTTTTGTGAGTTGTAGTGGTGACAAAATCAGCGTAGGGAACCGGTGACGGGTGAGCTCCGGCGACGACCAAACCGGCGATATGGGCGATATCAACCATCAACAGGGCCCCAACTTTGTCGGCAATCTCGCGGAAACGGGGGAAATCAAGGGTTCTAGAGTAGGAACTTGCGCCAGCGACAATCAGTTTAGGGCGCTCCTTCAAGGCAATTTCTTCAATCGTATCATAATCGAGTTTTTCGCACTCTTTATCGACCCCATAGAAAACTGAGCGATAGAGTTGTCCGGAAAAACTTACGGAAGCGCCATGGGTAAGATGTCCGCCATGGGCTAAGTTCATGCCTAAGATTGTGTCCCCGGGTTGCAATGCACTGAGATAGACTGCCATATTGGCACTTGAGCCGGAGAGGGGTTGGACATTGGCATGGTCGGCGCCGAAGAGGGTGAGAGCCCGGTCGATTGCCAGTTGTTCAGCCTGATCGACAAATTGACAACCGCCGTAGTAGCGTTTGCCAGGATAACCTTCGGCATATTTGTTGGTTAAGACACTGCCATGAGCCTCAAGCACCGCCTGACTGACGCAGTTCTCGGAGGCGATCATAATCAGTTTGGTCTCTTCGCGTTCGGTCTCTTGGGCGACTAACTGGCTGATTTCAGGGTCAACCTGACTTAAGGGGGCAGAGGTGTCGCGACCAGTATTGAGGTTGCGGTTCTCGATCAGGTCAAGGCGGCGTTGGTGGCGGCCGTTTTCGTAGTTGCAATCGAGCCAGGTTTTGACCAGCTCCAGAGCTTCGGTTGGTTCCAGAACCCGGCCCCCCAGGACAATCACGTTAGCATTATTGTGCTCTTTTGCCATCTGGGCCGTGAATTTATTATGGACTAAGGCGGCCCGAATATCCCGGTGCCGATTTGCGGTGATCGACATGCCGATGCCAGTGCCACAGATCAAAATTCCCGAAGCTTCAGGGTGAGCCGCAACCTTATTTGCCAGCAAGTGGGCAAAATCAGGGTAGTCGACTGATTCTTCAGAGTGGGTACCCAAGTCCTTAATTTGAGTAAACTGTACCAAGTGTTCTTTGATAAACTCTTTTAGAGCAAAACCGCCATGATCGCTGGCGATAAACAGGGTTTTTGAATTGTTCTCAGGCATTGTCCAGATCTCTTGTTATGGGATTATCTTTGTTATTAATATGCTGAAAAAGCTAACGTAGCATTAGTTCCACCGAAGCCGAATGAGTTGCTGATAACCTTTTTGACCGGTGCCGTAACCATCTGGTTCGGAACGTAGTTTAAGTCACACTCAGGATCCGGGGTTTCAAGGTTTATGGTCGGGGCAACTTTGCCATCTCTGATAGTCAGGACGGAGAAAATCGCTTCAACCGCACCCGTACCACCGAGCATATGGCCGGTCATCGATTTACTTGAGCTGATCAAAAGCTTTTTGGCATGATCGCCGAACACTTTTTTGATCGCTTTGGTTTCATAAAGATCGTTGAAATAGGTTGAGGTGCCGTGGGCATTGATGTAATCAACATCCTCAGGGTTAAACCCCGCATCTTGCAAAGCCAACTCCATTGAGACTGCCGCTCCAACTCCTTCTGGTGCCGGGGAGGCGATATGGAAAGCATCGCATGAACTACCATAGCCGGTTAGTTCAGCTAAAATTGGGGCTCCGCGTTTCAGGGCAAATTCAAGCTCTTCAAGAATGACGATGCCCGCACCTTCAGCCGGAACGAATCCGTCACGACCCTGGTCGAATGGGCGGCTGGCTTTGGTCGGTTCGTCATTGTGGGTTGAGAGGGCTTTCATAGCGTTAAAGCCCGCAACACAAAGTGGGGTGATTGCGGCCTCGGAACCACCGCAGATCATCACATCACAGCCGTTGCGTTGGATGATTTTCATCCCTTCACCAATGGAGTGGGTTCCGGTGGCACACGCAGTTACAGTCGAGATGTTAGGCCCCTTAGCTTGATGGCGAATTGCAATGTTGCCGGGGGCAAGGTTAGCAATCATCATCGGAATGAAAAAAGGCGAGACCCGTCTTGGCCCTTTTTCCATCAAGATTTTATGGTACTTTTCAAGGCAGGGGAGTCCGCCAAGCCCGGCTCCGACAGAAACTCCGAATCGTGGGCTCAAGCTGGGGGTGATTTCAAGTTTTGCCATCTCCATAGCCATGTCTGAGGCGGCAATGGCCAGATGAATGAAGCGATCCATCTTCTTGGTCTCTTTGGCTTCGATAAAATCTGTCACTTCAAAATCAGTTACTTGACCGGCAATTTTAGTGGCAAATTTTTCTGTATCAAATGAGGTTATCCGGCTGATTCCAGACTCTCCAGCCAGAAGGCGCTGCCAATTTTTCTCCACACCGGTTCCTAAAGGGGTAACCAGGCCAGCTCCGGTTATGACGACTCTACGTTTCACTTTTACACCTCATTATTCGATTAACCTATTTTTTGCCCTTCCGGGAAAGTTAGTTGAAGAGCACTAGTATCAATTTGAAAACCATGGCTTTCTATCGACAATGGCGACAATTGTAAAGAAAAAACGCCTCTTCTGGTAAGGAAGAGGCGTTTTTTGTGACTTACTACTCCCATTCTTGTTGATCAGGGAGTCAGACTTTAGGGGGAATAATTTTTATGCTGATTGTTGATTGACGAAATCAATCGCTTTTTGCACGGTTGTAATCTTTTCAGCATCTTCATCTGAGATCTCGATACCATACTCTTCTTCAAAGGCCATGACCAACTCAACTGTATCCAGGGAATCAGCTCCTAAGTCATCAATGAACGAAGCTTCGTTGTTGATCTCACTGGCATCGTCAAGTCCCAGTTTTTCTGCGATAATTTCTTTGATTTTTTCTTCGACTGACATGTTACATTCTCCTTTGCATTTTAAGTTTAAAAATAAATCGGCAACTGCTCTAGTTTTATTGTTGGCAGCAGCCTGGTTTTAGTTGTGTCCTTAACTTAAGCGATTAACATCCCACCATCAACCTGTAGCACCTGACCAGTAATGTAGTCGGCCATCGGTGAGAGCAGGAAGAGGGCGGCATTGCAGACGTCGTTGACTGTGCCCAGGCGACTGACCGGGATTAGTTCCTTGATTTTGTCCTGGGCTTTCTCATCCATCGCCTGAGTCATTTCGGTCTGGATGTAACCTGGGGCAATGATGTTGCTGTTGATGTTCCGAGAGGCAACTTCACGGGCAATGCTTCTGCTAAAGCCGATAATCCCAGCTTTGGCGGCGGCGTAGTTGGCCTGACCACTATTACCCATCAGGCCGATAACCGATGAGAGTGAGATGATGCGGCCGTAGCGTTTTTTTATCATACCCCGAATGACTGCCTTACTGCAGTTAAAACAACCCTTAAGGTTGACTGCCATAACCTCATCCCAGTCACTCTCTTTTAAGCGCATCAAAAGGTTGTCGCGAGTAATTCCGGCATTGTTGATGAGGAAATCAATCTGGCCTGATTCGGCAATGATATTGGTGACCATATCGCCGCAGGCCTTAAAGTCAGAAACATCAACCTGGTAGAATGAGGTTGGGGCGTTGTCTTGAGGCAGGGTTGCATTTATTGTATCAGCTACCTGATTGCCGAGTTCCTGGTTAGTGCCACAGAAAAAAACCCGAGCTCCGTGCTGAGCCAGGGTTGTGCTGAGCTCTTTACCGATACCTCGGGTACCGCCGGTAACCAAGGCTACTTTGCCGGTGAAATCAAATGGGTTGGATTGGGTCATTAGGCGTAACTCTCAGCTATTTTTTCAAGATCATTTGGGATCGCCAGATTCAAGGTTTTGATGCGGCGATTGATGCGGCGCATGAGCCCGGAAAGAACCCGGCCCGGGCCAATTTCGATAACTCTGGTAACTCCTTGATCAATTGCCAAGAGCATTGACTCTTCCCAGCGGACCGCACTGCTGACCTGCTGGATTAGGAGATGGCGAACACTGTCAATGTTGTAGTTGGTGATCGCATCGACGTTGGATATGACCGGGATTTGGGGTTCGTAAAGTTTAACGTCACAGAAGCGCTCGGCCAGTTTTTCAGCGGCCGGACGCATTAACGAGCAATGAAATGGAGCACTTACCGGCAGTTTTACAACCCGGCTGGCACCCGCTTTCTGGGCTTTTTCACCGGCTTCCATGATGGCCGGGATATGGCCAGAGATGACAATCTGGCCCGGGCAGTTGTAATTGGCCGGTTCCACAATTTTGTCATTTTCATGGTCCGATGAATCAGCGCAAATCTCTCTGATTTGCGCGGGTTTCATGCCCATCACTGCGGCCATAGTGCCTAAACCGACAGGAACCGCACTTTGCATAAATTTACCCCGGGCTCTAACGACACGCACAGCATCGAAAAACGAGATCGTTCCCGCTGCGACAAGAGCCGAATACTCACCTAAACTATGGCCCGCAGTAATTGTTGGCTTTAGATTGAACTTTTCGCTCAAGACCCGGTAGGCGGCGATGCTGGTTGTGAGAATGGCGGGTTGGGTGTTGGCGGTCTGGTTAAGTTCTTCGGGGGTGCTGTTGAAGCAAATTTCAGAGAGATCTTCGCCTAATGCTTCGCTGGCTTCAGCAAAGGTCTCCCGAGCTTCAGAGAAATTATCATAGAGCTCTTTGCCCATGCCGATATGTTGTGATCCCTGTCCGGGAAATACGAATGCAGTTTTATGGTCGATATTTTCCAATGTGGTCTCCCTGAGTTAGATTAGTAACATATCAGGTTATTCTCTAATTATTGTTTGACACTGCTCCTAGCAAAACTCTATATTATAGATGTTTTGTTGGGTATTTGTCAATAAAAACCGCTTATGTTTTTTCTTCTTCACCGTCATTATCCCCGGAATCCTTGGTGATAATACGCTCTTTTATCTGGTTCCAAATCTTCTTTTTCGGGAGCAACTTCTGGATTTCGTGGTTCTTGTCGAGTTCGTTAAGGAGGTGTGTATTAACTTGTTGTTCAGCAAATTCGGCACAGAGACGGATGCCGTTTTTTATCGCTTTACGGCACGATGATCCATGGGCGATAAAACAATTACCATTGATGCCTAAGAGTGGAGCTCCACCGTATTCGGAGTAATCAACTCGTTGCTTCATCTCCTTTAAGCCGCTTTTGCAGAGCCAGGCTCCAAGTTTCCGGGTGGTCGTGGCGGTTAGCTCCTGGCGTAGTATCTCGGTCATGGATAGGGCCAAACTTTCCGAGGTTTTCAGGACAATGTTGCCAACAAAACCGTCACAGACAATGACGTCAACATCACCGGTGTAGATGTCTCGACCTTCAACCGGACCTAAATAATTTAAAGGACTGTTTTTTAGGAGTTCATTGGTCGCCCGGGTTAATTCATTACCTTTACTCTCTTCCTCACCGTTACTTAAAAGACCGACTTTGGGGAATTTTCGACTCATCACGCGCTGGGAGTAGACGCTGCCCATAATTGCGAACTGGGCCAGATGTAAAGGGGCACAATCAACATTGCCACCAACATCGAGAATGGTTACAGGTTCTTTTAGGGTTGGCAGGCAGGTGACAATAGCGGGCCTGTCAATACCTTTAAGCTTTTTTAAAGTGACCATGGCAATCGCCATGGTTGCGCCAGAATTGCCCGCTGAGATAAAGCCTTGTGCCCGTCCATCGCGAACCAGCCTAAGGCCGACTGCGATTGATGATTCACGTTTGCGGCGCATCGCTTTGCTGGGGGAATCATCCATGGTGACAACTTCAGCTGCCGGCTGGATGAAGATTGGCAGGTTTTTGATGTCGTGTTTTTCAAGCTCACTTTCAACCCGTTCCTGAATGCCGACCAGAATGATTTGCAAATTCAGGTTTTTTGCTGCTGCAACCGCTCCGGCAACTACCTCTTCCGGGGCTCGGTCTCCGCCCATGGCATCAACTGCTATTTTCATGGGCGGCCTCGATTTTGCGACGGTTGATTAGTGGTGATATTTTTTCACATAGCCATGAGCATGAGGATGGTGAGATCCACGCATTACCTTCATGGCGAGGAGTCATAACCCTAGTTAATCGACTTCGATAAAGGTTTCACCTTTGTATGTGCCACAGGACGAGCAGACCCGATGCGGGATAGTGGTCGCCTGACAGTTGGGGCAGGTGTGAGTTTGTGGGGTTGTGATTGCCAAGTGTGACCGGCGCTGCCTTTTTCTTGCTTTGGATGTTCTTCTTTTTGGTACAGCCATTATATATCTCCTGTAGGATGACAAGGTTGGTTTGAACAGGTGCTTACGTGGGGGTTGTTCGAGAAAAATTTTCTATTCCCGAACAGCTCTTCTGGAGCGTTCTGCCAAAATATTATTCACATATAAAAAAGCGCCGTATTCTATAGTGCTACTCGATTATTGTCAAGTCTTAAAAAATGATGACGTCGTAAGAAGGTTCGATACTTTATTACGAAGGCATCAATTATCAATAATCTGGTTATGCAGATCAATGATGCTGTGGTCATTTGCAAGGATGTAATCCAGGGTTGATTTAACCCGAAAAAGAGCCTTGTTGATAAAGATTTTAGCGACACTCAGCTTCCGTTCTGATTGTAACCCGTCGCGGCACAAGAGGTAGGCATGGATGGTGTCGCAGGTCATATTGACCAAACGGGTTGCATGGTATTCCTGAAAGGTTGGGTTACTCTTCTCCTTTATGAAAGAGACCGCCATCTCCAGGTTTGAACGCATCTTCTGGGCGGTTTTGAAAAGCTCTCCCAGTTTAGAGAAGTCATAATTTTCCTCATATTCACTGAGTCTTTCTGAAACCACGCCAGCGATAATCCCGCCCAGTGCTGCAACCGCTTGAAGTTGGGTGGTGCCTTCATAAATGTTGGTAATGCGGGCATCACGATAGTGACGTTCAACGTCAAATTCCTTAGTGAAGCCAACCCCGGCATGAATCTGAATCGCATCATAGGCAACTTTATTAGCCATCTCGGCGGCGGAACACTTGGCGAGTGGCGTGAAGAGTGAGGCCAATCTGGTGTAACGTTTTAAGTCAGTTTTCAGATCAGCGGCCCGATCGGGGTGGTTCTCGATTCGATCTTCAATCCCCTCCTTGATGTCAACAATGGTTGAGGTTTCAAAGACCATTGAGCGTTCCGCCTCAATCGCAATCTTCATTTCAGTCAGCATCTCGTAGATTACGGCAAAGTTTCGAATCGGCTGTTTGAACTGGGTTCGGTCATTGGCATAAGCGTAGGCTTTGCGATAAGCTGCTTCAGCAATTCCGACTGACTGGGCCGCAACTGCAAGTCGGGCCCCATTCATAAGGTAAATGGTGTATTTGATCAGGCCAAGTTTGCGCTTACCCAGAAGTTCCGCTCTAGCATTATTAAACTGGAGCTCACAGGTTGGTGAGCCGGTGATCCCCAGTTTATGCTCAATTCGGCGAACCTTCATATCCTGATCACGTTCGTAGATGAAGAGTGAGAGTCCGCGACCGCTGGTCGAGCCCTCTTCCGTGCGGGCCATAACTAAAGAGATGTCACCGCAACCGTTGGTAATGAAGCGCTTCACCCCGTTGAGGCGCCAGGTTCCATCTTCATCCTGATGGGCCCGCATAGACACTGACTGGAGATCTGAGCCTGAATCGGGCTCTGTCAGAGCCATTGAACCCATAACCTCACCCGTTGCAAAACGGGGCAGGTAGTTTTGCTTTTGTTCCTCGGTACCGAATTTACAGATGGTATCGCTTAATCCTTGCAGTCCAAAAACCAACATCAGCGAAGCATCGGCCCGTGAGATCATTTCAATCGCCGCAGAAAAGATCGTTATCGGCATATTTATGCCACCATATTTCCGCGGCATCGTAAAGCCAGCGAGGTCGGCCTGGTTGATGCGTTCAACCGTTTCAAGGATGCCTTTAGGGTAGGTTACTTCACCGTCTGCAAACTGGGCCCCCTCTTCATCAACTGCACGGGCTCTGGGGTCGGCAAAGTCACCCGCAATTTCTCCGACGATCTCTAAGACCCGTTTATAATTGTCGAGGGCATCGGCGGCATCAATTGGAGCGTAAGGACACTCATCCTGATCGTTAAAACCATCCTCTTTTAAGTCAATTACCCGGCTTAAGTCGAGGTTGTCTAAGTGAAATAGTATGTCTGCATTATCTTGATAAAAATTTACCATCTTACAACTACTCCTTAAGCTTTCTTATAGGCTTTGATCATCTTGGTCAGGATATCCTTGACATCACCGACAATCCCGTAATGTGCGATCGCAAAAATCGGTGCATTAGGATCTTTGTTGATGGCGATGATCCGTTTAGCCTCGGCCATTCCGGCACGGTGCTGAATTTGCCCCGAGATGCCACAGGCTATATATAGGTTCGGTCGCACGGTGATGCCGGTCTGACCAACCTGATGATCTTTATCGAGGATACCTGAATCGACAACGGGTCTGGAGCAGCCTAATTCGCCACTTAGTGCACTAGCTAATTCCCGGGCCAGGGCAATTGCGTCTGGGTCTGAAGCTCCCATCCCGGCCGAGACGATAATCTGGGCTGCTTTTAAGTTGACTGCTTTTTCCTCACTTATGATTTCAAGTACCTCGGTGAGAAAATCAGTGTCCTTGACCAGACACTCTTCATTGATGATTTCAACCGCGAGTTCAGGGTTGGGGGGGAGCATTTTCATGACCCCTTCTCGGACTGTGGCCATACTTGGTACACTTTCCGGGGAGACGATGGTGGCGATAATGTTGCCCCCGAAGGCGGGCCGGATCTGCAACAGGGTGTTTTTGTAGATTTTGTCTTTAATTTTGTGCTCGCCAATTTTCAGATCAGTGCAGTCAGCGGTCAGGCCGCATTTTAAAGCGGAAGCAACCCTGGGGGCAACATCACGTCCCATGGTTGTGGCCCCAAAAAGGACGATGCCAGGGGTGTGCGACTTGATCGTATTCGTAACAATTTTGGCATAGGGAACCGAAGTGAAGCAGGCCAGGCGCGCATCATCTATATAATAGACCCGCTGACAGCCGTAGTGACCTAATGTTTTCAACTCAGTTTTAAGGTTATGACCGATCGCGACCGCCTCAACCTGGACCCCGAGTTCGTTGGCGAGGCCTTGAGCCGCACCGAGCAGCTCAAGACTGACTTCCGCGATCTTGCCGGCACGCGACTCGATAAAAACCATTACATTTTTTTTATTCTTCATCTCTCTGTTAACTCCTGATTCACTTGT
>DAOWHJ010000088.1 GCA_030641485.1 Pseudomonadota bacterium | reverse complement strand
TTATCGAAAGCGGTCTGGCAATCACCGATCTCTTCTTTCGCAATATTGTCGTAGTACCTAAAGAGGTCAAGCTTTATCTTTTGGACGTACAACGTTGTGACCACAACCAACGCCGAGCCACAATGAAATCATACCCCCAATACTGGTCTAACATCCTGCTCTTCTGCACTCCAGAAGAGCAGGATGTCGCGGCTCAAATTCTGGCCCCCCATCTCCCCTACACCCTTAATAAATTGACCGACAAAGCACAGCAATTCATACCTAAAGAACGACTCCGTAAAAGTGCAGAACTGGCCTTTCTTGACAGGTAACCACCTATTTAACTAAGCAGTTACCTTTTTTTGCCTGCGAGTGAATTTCTGTTGCAATTCAGGAACAGTTTGCAAAAAAACCTCAAAAAGAGTAAAGAGGGCGCCTGATCCAAGGGAGAGCATTTCTGTAACAACAACTCTCCTCTCTGGAAGATAATTGAAACCCCATTTTAGCCACTAAACTCTAGGAGAGTTAACCATGTTCAAAAAACTTCTTACCATTCCCATAATCACCATTGCAATTGTTGGTGCAATCTTTCTTTTTCGTAACTTTAGTGCTCAGAATAATATAATGATCACCTTTGCCGACAGCAAACGTCTGGCGGTTTATGACAATGTCTATTTGGCTGGCGCTATCGCCGGAACGATCCGGGCGGTTGAACCGACAAAAAATCGTAAAATTGCGGTAACTATTGATTTCAAGGAAAACGTCCTTAAACAACTCACCAATAAGACTGGCTTCTTCATTGATGAAGATGATAGTAACTGTCCAGAGCGACCCTGTCTCCTAATCGAATTTGCCCATAATCCAGGAAAGTCAATATCTAAGGGGGAAAGCCTTAACGGCATCGACTCAGCTCTCACGTGGGCAACCTTCAGGGCAACCAACAGTTTAGCTGAGATTATCAACCCCGAATCTGCAAAATAGAACTCCTAAGACCACGGCTCAACAACTCTATTTCCATCTTGACATCATCATTAGTTATTGCACATAAAAAAAGTTAACCTTGGCTAACTAAACACGGCGGAGATAACACGAGCTGACAATAGAGTCAGGCTTGAGCGTGCCTTGGTGGATAAAAAAGGGAACTCCCCGGGCCGAAACATAGGTTTCGGCCCGGGGAGTTTTTTGTTTGAACGACAACTCAAAGTGACCCCAAAACCGCAAAAAAACTTTTACCAAATAGAGAAGAACATGAAATAGGGATACATCATCTACGTATTGACAATACACCTTTGTTCTGCGTATAAAGCGTATCCGTTGGCCGTTAAAAGATGTATTCTTAGTGTTGTTTTCATGTTTAGATGGAGGCCTATACCGAAAAATCTCTATCCCTACTTCATCTAAATCATCTAATCTGGAGGAAAAATGATCTTTCTGAAAAACTTGTCCCTTAAAATCAAAATACTACTGATTGTCATCCTGCCGTTGGTCGCATTCCTCTGGCTCTCCGGCAGTAATTTGATCTCTGATTACCGGCAGGTAAGCTCATATAAATCCATTCATGAGCTCTCTTTGTTGTCAAACAGTATCAGCAACCTGGTCCACGAACTCCAAAAAGAGCGCGGCGCCTCGGCGGGTTTTCTCGGTAGTAAAGGAACGAAATTTGGTGAAAAACTAAAGAACCAAAGAAGTGATACGGACGGCAAACATGAAATCTTAACAAAATTTCTCACAAATTTTGACTTGCATAGTTTTGACCCGGAACTGGAGAGTAAAATCTCTAAAGCTCTGAGTCATCTCGCTATTCTGAATCAAGAACGTCAGGCCATCTCCACACAGCAGCGCACAGTTAAGGAGGCTGTGGTCTACTACACCGCAGCCAACACCAACCTGCTCAACACTATCGGCTACATGACCCACCTCTCAAGCAACGCTGAATTGGCCGCCCAAATTGGAGCCTACTTTAATTTTTTGCAGAGTAAAGAGCGGGCGGGTAAAGAGCGCGCAGTTTTGAGTGGGGTTTTCAGCAAGGGATCTTTTTCCCCCGCCATGTATAATCTCTTTATCCAGCTCGTAACTGAGCAGGACACCTATATAAATGTTTTTGAATCTCTGGCAACCCATACAGAGCAACAGTATCTCAAAAAAACCGTGACGGGAACAGCCGTTGATCAGGTCGCCCAGATGCGTCAGACGGCTCGTCAGGTAAACCTCGACCCGACCAAGAGTTTCGGAGTGAACCCGATTACCTGGTTTGAGACAATCACCAAAAAGATCAATCTTTTAAAGCAGGTCGAGGATTATCTATCCTCCGGCATTGAGAAAAGGGCCGCAGACTTAGCAGCTTCCCAGAAATCAGCAATGATTGTTTCGCTGGTTTTTTTCGTAGTGATTACCATTCTCTCGGGCTTCCTGGTCTTCGTTGTAACTTCAATTATTCTTAATGGCATTAAACAGGCGACCACCGTAGCTCTTGAACTAGCTGAAGGTGAAGGCGACCTGAGCAAAAGAATGGGGATTAAGACAAGTGATGAGATTGGCGTCTTAGGTCAGGCTATCGATAAAATGCTGGACAATTTATCATCAATGATCGGACAGATTCAGAGCATTTCCGGATCGCTAGAGAGTGCCAACCAGGAGCTTTCAGCTCTTTCTGAAGAGATGAGCCAAGAGACCGAAAATGTTTCAGGAAGAGCCAGCACGGTGGCGGCGGCGGCTGAAGAGATGAGTGTTAACATGCAAAGTGTGAACTTTGCAGTTGAAAATGCTTCTCAAAACGTTGCCAGTGTGGCTTCATCTACAGAAAATGTCACCTCGATTGGTGCAGAGATTGCCAGTAATACTGAAAGTGCGAGAGAGATCACAAACCATGCTGTAAGCCAGGCCGAAAGCTCTTCAAAACGGATTTATGAGCTGGGCTTGGCCGCCGATGAAATCGGCAAGGTCACCGGAACTATTACTGAAATATCCGAACAAACCAACCTGCTTGCCCTTAATGCAACAATTGAAGCGGCTCGAGCGGGGGAGAGTGGCAAAGGTTTTGCGGTCGTCGCCAATGAGATCAAGGAACTGGCAAAACAGACTGCTGATGCAACGGTTGAGATAGAGAAGAAGGTTGGAGGGATCCAAATATCGACCAAGGCGACAGTTCTGGAGATAGAAGAGATCACGAAGGTTATCAATGAAATAAATAATATTGTTACCGGAATCAGTCAATCGGTTGCAACCCAGAACTTAACCACGACAGAAATTTCCAGAGATATCAGCCAGGTCTCTCAGGGAATCATGGAGGTTACAGAAAACGTCGGTCAGGCATCTACGGTTGCCGGAGAGGTTGCCCAGGATATTGCCGAAGTCGACCACTCTTCAAGCCAGATGCTGACCAATACGACTAACGTCAATACCACCGCCGCAACTTTGAATGATTTAGCCGGTCAGTTACAGGGTCTGGTCGGGAAATTTAAAGTCTAGGAGATTTTAAAAAATTAGGCCACGAAAGACACGAAAAAAGTCAGGGTCACGACCAAATAATGACAGAATGATGAATTAAGAAGCCCACTAAGTATTGTGGTTTTTCGGCTTTTTTGTGGTCAAATACTTTTTTAGGCTGGTTTACTGGAGTGAAGAACATAAAAATGCGCCATAAAAAGTCTATAATCACAGCTATCATCACTTCATTTTTCCTTCTGCTGGCTCTAACCCTCTACTTCTGGACCGTTCTGCCCCAAGCGATTGTGGTTTTTTCCATTCCAGGAAAGAGCGAAGGTAGCTGAAGATCAATTACGTTTGAGTAAGGAAGCCCTTGAAGAGCGGGAGGTTCAATTTCGTGAGGCGCAGAAGATTGCGCAACTCGGTCACTAGAAACTCGACCATCATTCAGGTCGGATCAGGTCTATCGTATCTTTGAGCTCAAACCGGGAGAGTTCACGCTCACCCCTGAAATTTCCGGGCACAGGTTCATCCGGACTATCGTGATTTTGTCGCAATTTCATTTAGAGACCATCTCGAAACGCAGCAGGATTACGATATCCAACACCGAATTATCAATCACAGATCAACGGAAAAATGGGTCCGGGAAGTTTGCCATACGGAGTATGATGAAAACGGCAGACCGCTAAGCACACTCGGCATCCTGTGAACGTTTTCAACCAGATGCGATATTGATGGGATCTGCTGATGCCAAAAATGGATGGCTTGACTGCGCTAAAACTGCTAAAGAGCCATCCAGATTATGCTCATATCCCGGTAATTGCCATCACCGCTTCCGGCGCTGATCGAAAAAAAAGACAGCAGTACTTCGATGATGGTTTCAGTGACTATATCAACAAACCCTACGTCCTGCTCGAACTATTGAAAACCCTGGCTGAGCTACTCAATATAGAACTTAAATATAGCGATAGCACATTAACGCCAGACAAAAATCCCGAGATCATCGCCCCACCGCAGCAAATATTGAAGCAGTTGGATGACCTTGTCCAGGCCGGCGACATCAGCACACTTACCGCTCAGGCTCAAGAAATCGCCCGGTTAAAATCAGGAAGTTACCAAGCTTTTGCCCAACAGCTGGCAACACTGGCCGAAGATTTCAAACTAAATGAGATAAAAAAATGATCACTTTTTATAAGGAAGGACATTAGGGATGGGAAACCAAACTGTGACAATTCTAGTAGTTGATAACCAGCCTGCCAATTTAAAGGTTCTATTCTCCTTGTTCAAGCAACAGGATTTCACCGTTCGGATTGCCGAAAGTGGTGAGCTCGCCCTGAAAATTCTGACCAATTTCCAACCGGATATTATCCTGCTTGACGTAATGATGCCTGGCATGGACGGTTTTACGACCTGCAAAATGATTAGAAAAAACCCGGCTACTGCCGACATCCCGGTTATCTTCATAACCGCTCTTGATGGCATCGAAGACAAAGCATCCGGTTTTGCCGCAGGCGGTGTCGACTATATCACCGAGCACTCTGAAGCGGTCTTCAGCCACGGCATGTGCCCAAAATGTATGGATGAGCACTATGGGAAGTTTCCGCGGGAGATTGGAAGATGAGGATAAAGAAAACTAAGCCACTAATGCGGTTTTCAACTTTTCTCGAAGCTCAAACAGTCGGAAAGGTTTCTGGATAACGCCAGCCAAACCTTTGCCCGCAAACTGGTCACTGATATCATTTTCACTATAGCCACTGGCGACAATAACTTTGATATCCTTATCGATCTGCCGAAGTTCACGATAGGTCTCGACCCCATCCATATGGGGCATGGTCAAATCTAGGATAACCGCCACAATTTCACTTTGGTTTACCTTGAAAACCTCAAGCCCCTGACGGCCATCTTCGGCAGTAACAACGTCAAACCCCAATAATTTCAGCATCTCCTTGCCCAGTGCCCGAATGGTCTCTTCATCATCAACCAAGAGAATGGTGCCACGACCCTGCCAACCATTATCGACCTCCTTAATCCGATGATTCATCTCAACCGCAGGTCGATCAAGCGCTGGAATCAAGACCTTAAACGTTGATCCCTTACCCGGTTCACTATAGACCTTGATCGCCCCTTTATGCCCGCGAACAATCCCCAGAACCGCTGCCATGCCTAAGCCCCGACCCGTAAATTTTGTCGTAAAGAACGGATCAAAAAGCTTATTTGTGGTCTCTTCATCCATACCACAACCGCTATCAGCAACCTCAACAAACACATACATTCCGGGTTCCAGATCATCGTAAGTAAAGGTTCCTTGCAGATAAGGCTCACTGCAATCAATCAGGCCGGTGGTCACGGTCACCACGCCGCTGCGTTCACCTATCGCCTCTGCGGCATTTGTAATCAAATTCATCACCACTTGACGAATCTGAGCCGCATCAACATCGATCAGGGGGAGATTTTCGGCCAGGTAATAACGGAGAATCACCTTCTTCGAAATCGCGACGGCCAAAAGATGACCCATCTCCTCGACCAATTCATTAATTTTGGTGTCTTCAGAAACAAATTTGCCCCGACCGGAATAGGCCAACATCTGCTGGGCCAAACCGGCCGCCCGGACCGCCGCTTTATTGATTGATTTAATATAGGGCACCGCCGGTGAAACTTGAGAAATCTCCATTAAAGCAAGTTCAGCATTCCCTAAAATTGCGGTCAGAATATTATTAAAATCGTGGGCAATACCGCCAGCAAGAACCCCCAGACTTTCAAGTTTCTGGGTATGCTGCATCTGCGCCTCAAAATCAAGGCGCTCAGATTCAGCCGCTTTACGCGCAGTCACATCAAGATGCGTACCGACAAAACGTTGCGGCTGACCATCTTCGCCACGCTGCAAAACCTGCCCTCGAGCCATAACCCAACGCCAACTCCCATCCTGAGTTCTCATCCTAAACTCAGATTCATAACTCGGGCTTTCACCTTTCAAATGAGCCCCTATCAAGCCCTCTACACCGGGAAGGTCTTGAGGATGAACGAGCTCTTTCCAGTTTTCATATGTATGCCCCAATTCAGTGGGCTCATAACCTAACATCGTCAACCAATTATCATTCAAGATCAATTTATTGGTCTTAACATCCCAATCCCACAAGCCCAAGCCGGCACCTTCGATGGCAAAGGCAAAACGCTCCTGACTCTCACTCAAATTCGCATTCGCTTGTTGCAATTGAACCGTACGTTTGGCCACTTTTCGATTAAGCAGAGTATTCGCCAACAAAAGCAGTAAAATAAACAAACCAGCAATCAGTGAGCCCCACAAAATCCAACCCGGAAGCGGCCATTGCCCCCGGACATCACCGCCAATCCAGCGGTTCATTGACTGAATATAGACTGAGGCATGGTCCTTCTTCATTATTTCGAGGTACTGGTCGATCTTAACCAACAACTTGGTTGAACCCAAAGGCGCGGCATAACGCACTTCAATGGGATTTAAGATCATAGAGGTCCGCTCAACCCTATAGTAACGATCATTAAGGCTCCCATAAAGACGATTTACCAAGCCAGCATCAACCTCACCGGCAACAATTTTCTTAAAAACGTCCTCATAGCTACCAACTTCAACAATCTCGGGATTGGTCTTAAATTGGGCCAGCAAGTCAACCATGACCCGATAATGGATATCCCCTTTTAAAACCGCAAGTTTATGGCCCCCAAGGTCAACAATTGACTCAACATCGGAATCCGGTTGCACATAGAGGACACCCCAATTTATAAAAAGGGGGTCACCGGAAAAAGAGAAACTTTTTTCACGCGCTTTTGAATAGGCAATTGCAACCTGTAAATCAATTTCAGCCTCACGCAGACGTTGTAAACATTCAGGCCAACTCCCGCGGACAAACTCTAACTGCCAACCCTCACGTTGGCCAATTTCTCGCAAAACATCGATGCACAAACCCTGATAAAGATTATTTTCACCCTTGAAAACCAGGGGCTTATTTTCATAAACGCCAACCCTTACGACTTGCGCTGAAACAAGCGTCGCAAAGCTGCAGCAAAGCAGAACCAAAGACAATACAAATTTTCGACAAGACATAGTCATCCTTAATCTATGGTCAAAATTCGAGCTCCAACCCAACAACCCTGTGCAAACTAACCACAACACTCCCAACTAATAACATCAGAACAACCCCAAAAGTCAATAAAAAAGGTGATCTGACTCAGTTCAGTTTACAGCAAATGCTGACCTTTTATTTAACCGTCGCAGTAACTCAACACTAAGTAACAAAACTCCATAAATTTGCGGGTTAGCTGGCCAGTTATAATGAGTCAAATGCTTGAAATACTGTGCATTACATACTAGCGTTCATACCTAAGCAATGCTTAAGGCTTAAACCGGAGAATGTGCTAGCGTCTGCGCACATTAAGACCAACTCAAGCAAGCAACCCCACACAAAAATTTATTTTCTCCTGAAGAATTTCATTTTATCTATCAGGGTGGATGGACCGGGAGAAAGCGTGAGTTTTCTTAAAACTTTCAGTTTCCACTTGTACTTTGTGTAATAAAATACTATGATCGCTGCCGACTTCAATATGTCACATTGGCATTAACCGGTTTTTTATATACATGAGGTATCCATAATGACCAGAAAAGTAGATCGTCGCTATTGCTCTATTATGTTGTTACTGGCTGTGGCAATCATCTTTGCGGTTCCAGTTAACAGCCTTGCTAAAGAAAAAAAATTCCGGCTCTCATACAGTATATTCTTCCCCCCCACCCATGCTCAGTGCATAGCCGGAGAGGCCTGGGCCAAGGAGATTGAAAAACGCAGTAACGGCCAAATTGAGATTACGGTCTACCCTGGCGGCACTTTGACTAAGGCACCACAGGTCTACGACGGCGTGGTCAACGGGATCTCCGATATCGGCATGTCCTGCTTTGCCTATACCAGAGGAAGATTCCCGCTACTTGAAGGGCTTGATCTACCCGTCGGCTACCCAGACGGCAAAACTGCAACTAGAATTGCGACTAAAATTGCCGAAGAGTTTAACCCGAAAGAGGTCCGGGACACAAAAGTTCTCTATATTCATGCCCATGGTCCCGGCGTCCTCCACAGCAAAAAAAGAGCCATTCAACACTTAGCTGACCTTAAGGGAATGAAGGTTCGCTCTACCGGTCTGAGTGCCAAAATAGTTAAAACGCTTGGGGCTCTGCCGGTGGCTATGCCTCAGGGAGACACCTACGAAGCTCTGCAAAAAGGCACCGTTGATGGAACTATCGGACCGATTGAAGTTCTCAAGGGCTGGAAACAAGGCGAGGTCATTCAATACAGCACTGAGATTCCAGGTATCGGCTATACAACCTCCATGTTTGTCGTCATGAACAAAAGAAAATGGCAGGCCCTGCCTGACAACCTGAAAAAGATTTTCACAGACGTCAGTCGTGAGTGGGTCGCAGTTCAAGGCCAGGCCTGGGATGATGCTGATGCTGCTGGTCGCGCTTACACCCTAGAAAGGGGTAATAAAATCTACACCCTGACAGAATCTGAAAGTGCCAAATGGAAAACCAAAGTCAAACCGATACTGGATGACTATATCAAAAAGACCACGGCCAAGGGTTTGCCCGGAGATCAGGTCGTCGCCCGAATTAAAGAGCTGTTAAAACAGTAGACAGTTAAAATACTGGATTTAAGATTGTTGTCAACGACAGAATTACAGGGAGAATGCAAAGAGCGTGCGCAGAATCACCAAACAGTTAGTGGAGCTGATGAATTATTTGGCCGCTGCCAGCATAATTGCAATGATGTTGCTGACCTGTGCTGATGTTTTGCTGCGCCTGTTTAAACACCCGATACTCGGCACCTATGAGCTTGTTGGACTTTTCGGGGCCTTAACCATCGCTTTTGCGATCCCGGCAACAACTTTAAGTAATGGTCATGTTGCCTTAGACTTCATAGTTGAAAAACTCCCGGCAAAAGGTCAGTTGATTTTCACTATGGTTGCCAATTTGCTCAGCCTGACACTCTTTGCCTTAATTGGCTGGCAATCGTTTATCTACGCCAACATTCTCAGAATAAGCGGTGAAGTCACCTTAAGTCTGGAAATGCCTTTTTACCCCATTGTCTATGCGATCTCCGTCGCCTCAATACTGGTCTGTATCGTACTTTTTCTTGAGCTCGCAACTCCGACCCAAAAGGGATCAACCACATGAGTCCCTGCACCATTGGCCTGATTGGTCTTGCAGCTTTAATTCTGCTCCTCTTTGCCCGAATTCCGGTTGGTTTCGCCATGGCTATTGTCGGCTTCACCGGTTTCGTCCAGCTTGTGAACCTCGATGCAGCCCTGGCGCTGTTGGCTCGTGATGTCTTCTCAACCTTCAGCGCTTATGGCCTGACCGTTATTCCGCTTTTCATCTTCATGGGCCAGGTCTCATTCCACGCCGGTATCAGCCGGCGTCTTTACGACACGGCTTACGCCTTTATTGGCCACCGCCCCGGCGGCCTGGCAATGGCAACGATTGGTGCCTGCACTGCCTTCGGTGCGATTTGCGGCTCATCTCCCGCAACTGCCGCAACCATGGCAACCGTAGCCCTGCCGGAGATGAAACGCTATAATTACTCAATGGAATTAGCCACCGGTGCCGTAGCTTCCGGTGGCAGTCTCGGCATGTTGATCCCACCCAGCGTTGTCTTTATTGTTTATGGAATCATGACCGAGCAATCAATTGGTAAACTTTTTATGGCGGGTATCATTCCCGGTTTACTGATCGCCGGACTCTTCTGCCTAGCAATCAGCTTTTCCTGCCGCCGTAACCCGGCACTCGGCCCACCCGGACCTAAAACTGACTGGCACGGCAGACTTCAGTCCCTCAAGGGAACTGGCGAAACCCTGCTCCTCTTTATCTTGGTTATGGGCGGTCTTTTTGCCGGAATATTTACGCCAACCGAAGCTGGAGCGGTCGGAGCCTTATGCAGTATCGGCATTGCCCTAATGGGTCGTAAACTGACCTTTGAAAAATTAAAGCTCTCACTTTTTGAAACGACCCGCACCGCCTGCATGGTTATGATTATCGTTACCGGGGCCGTCATATTCGGCCACTTTCTGGCGGTCACCCGAATTCCATTCGACTTGGCAAGTTGGGTTGCCAGCCTGCCCCTGCCACGTTTTGTAATCATGATGGTAATTATCGCAGTCTACCTAATCGGCGGCTGCTTTATTGATGCCCTGGCTCTAATCCTCTTAACCGTTCCCATTTTTTACCCGGTCATCCTGGCCCTCAACTACGATCCGATCTGGTTTGGAGTGATCATTGTTCTGGTCACCCAAATGGGGGTTATCTCACCCCCGGTCGGTATCAATGTCTACGTTGTCAAAGGGGTTGCGCCAGAGATTCCACTGGGGACCATTTTTAAAGGGGTCATCCCTTTTCTGGTCGCACTGGTTATCGGTACACTTATATTAATTGCGATCCCCCAACTTTCACTCTTTCTACCCAACCTTATGAACTAAATAAAGCCTCTGCCTCAAAATCCCGAGCAACAACTCCATACGTCTAGGCGATTGACTTTAACCTACAGAGCCGACATATACCTCTAGGTATAAATTCAATGCATCTCTGATTCGCAAAATACTAGCCTGTATTTTCAAACGCTGAAAAGAGGATTATTTATGATGAAGGTTAGGTTTGCCGCTTGGATGTAGAGTTAGGCTTGACCGGGGAAATCCTGGTGTAATGCCTAATGTTTTTAATGGGGGGGGGGTAATCATACCTAACCCTCAACATAGTTCTTGATTTATATTGCTATTCGTGGTTTAATAGATGGGTGAAGTGGTTTTTGAGATTTTAATGATAATAGCAGAAACTATTCCCTAGTCATTTAAGCCTGACACAACCCCCTTCCGGGGAGAAATTGCACTCTTTTCTTAATATCTGCTCGTCGTACACTGTCCTCTCTTCCAGCCAGCCTACGGCTCAGTCCAGCAATATTTCGTCCATCAACCAGCTTCCCGCAAACTGAAGGGCTGACTGCTCCAGCTCCTGAAATGAAGTTTTGGCTTTATTTGAAGACTGGCCGAGCACAAAAGCCCGTTGTTTGAGAGTCTTCATGGGTGAAGACCTTTACCTGACAATATGTGAGGCTCTGGACTGGTGTTTCCTTCGACAAAAGACAACCTATTAAAAACCTTGGACTGGCCAAGGAAAGGATATTTAAACATGAAGTATAACTCTAAACCCGGAAAACCTGTAACTACCGCCTTGCTGTTAGCTGCCGGAATCGGTAGCCGTCTTTGTTCTTTGACGAAGAATGCACCCAAAAGTCTAACTTTAGTCAATGGCAAGTCGATACTTGAGCGGTTAATCAACAACCTGAGTCAGCAGGGATTCAAACGTTTGGTCGTAGTAACCGGACATATGGAACACTGTATCAGGGATTTTCTGGGAAACCAGGCCGGTGACATCACCATTGATTATAT
>DAOWHJ010000162.1 GCA_030641485.1 Pseudomonadota bacterium | reverse complement strand
AACGATAATTTAACAAAATGAAACAAGTGTAGTGCCACTCGAATATTTTTTAACGCATAAGTTACTGATTTAAATAAATATATTTTATAAGCCGTTAAATATGGGTTAGCGTTCGCCATAGCTATCCATTCAGGTGTAAACATTTTGTTCTCCATTATTTATCGCAAAGTGTTTGCCCGATCTTCAAGAAAATTGTCGAAGCTGATCCGGTCGCCGGATGTAAGATTTTTTATCTCTTCGATGATCTCTCTTTTGTTCATGCGAATAAATATCCGGTCGGACTCCATCAGGGGTGCGCCGTCAATTCGATGTGCGTTAAATTCACCGAAAAATAAGAATGGTTCAATCCCCCGCTGCCAACATTTTTTTAGGATTTTCATCAGAACACCTCGAATTCAGAATTTACAACTTTCAGTGTCTCAAGCTGTTTTGCAGGTAGTTCCTTTGAAAAGGTAGCCAAAATAGCCGGAGTAGCCGGGGTATTGTTATTTTTTGGTTTTTCATTTTTAAGGGGTGCCCCGGCTATTGTGGCTACTCTGGCTACCTTTTTGGATAATTCGGGGTTGACTGTGTAATCCGCTGACCTGCCGAGTTTTGCAATCACACCATATTCAATTAAGTCCTCCAGTACATCTTTTGCACCATTTTTATCTAATCGTGGTCTGGGGCCTGATCTCATTAGATCAACTTTTTTCAATGATTTGATTTGTTTCTTGACTAACCATTGTGTAACTTTTTTGCAGACTTCTAGGTTCATACCTCCGACTGTCAATCTTCTGAGTCTGACCGATTCTTGAAGATGGTAACGGCCTATAGTTTCGGCCTTATTCCAGGTCTTCAAGCTAACCTCACTTTCGTCATCACTCAATAATGATGGGTTTTCTGCCAGATGGAAAATTAAAGCCAGCTTGACTGTCTGGCTGCAACTCTTACCCGCAATATCGCCGACATCTGACAGGGCACCATTAGCGCCTAATTGACGTTCAGTTTCATTGTGGAATAGCCGCCGCTGCTCTGCTGCTTTGGGGCTTAGTTTCGCCTTATGTGGTGTCTCTCTGGCAGGTGAATCAAGGATTTTTGTTACAAGCTGGTTGTAATGCTCAAGTGCAAAGAAGTTCAGACCGGCTTCGTCAACATCCTCCTCTCTTGTCCCGGCTGTTGGCGGAAGTTCAACCCGCCATATTCGAGCGACAAGGCCGGAATGTTGCATCACAGGGTTTGCCACTAGCTCAAGAGCTTTGTCCGGCTGAACCATGATGCAAATATTCAGACAGGGGTCGTAGATCGCTTTCTCTTCTGGGCCTTTCTCATTGCCTACTCGATCTCTGGTAATTACATCACCGCTGATTCCTGCGAGGTAAAGAGCCTCTCCTGTCCCATCCGAATCGCGAACAAAAATTGCGCCGACACTAGGGCGTCCTTCACCAGACAAAACAGCATAAGCGCCGTCGTGGGCTTCCATCAACTGAAAAAGACGTTGCTCCGTCGGGTCTGTGGTGTATAATTTCGGGCTTGGGGGCTCTGTTAACCGGTCTCTTTCAAGCTCGACCATATCTTCCGCAATTTTATCAAGGTCAGCACCATCTTTTTTTGCCTCTGATTGTTTTTTTGATTGTGCTGCATCAACAACAGAATTTTTAAATTTTACTTTAGCAAGCGTCATTGCATGCTCTTCTTTTTGGTTTTTAGCCCAGTGGTTCAGTGGCCCCGTCATTGCCTTGAACGTTTGGGTTTTCCGCTCGCTCGGGCCAGCGTCACCCATAACAAATAGCGCGGGATGATGATAGAGCCCTGGCCGCTCCTCTACTACCGCCTTTCTGCCTATAGCGGTTGCAATCACAGAAACCCCGACAATCGCAGGTGACACTGGTGATACTTTACAGAATCGGGACACCTCTTTTGCTGCTGTATAGATCGCCTCCGGTAGCTCCTCAAAGGGGTATTCTGGTCGCTGGCTACCATCGTCTTTGTTGCCGTCAAATAAAGTAATTTCAGGCCAAGAGCCATCAGCATTAAGACCTGTGGTGGTTTCGCCGTTGCCGACCCATTCATCAGGGAGGCAGTTTAGGGCTTTGCAGGCATCTTGAAACGTGCGCCCCTGGCAAGAGTTATGAAAACATTGATACCGGACAACGCCATCAGCATCTTGAATAATTGCTGAATCATTATCCTGGTGCTCTTGGTTAAAGGCGCAGTTTTTAAGCTGGTAGAATGTCGAGCCAGCATCTACCTTTTCACCGATAATCTGCAACCCTGCCTTTT
>DAOWHJ010000020.1 GCA_030641485.1 Pseudomonadota bacterium | reverse complement strand
GGTGGCGGTGGCGGTTGGTTTTATCGCCTTGGCTGGACTTGCGGCCGAGACCGGTATCGTCATGCTTGTTTATCTTGATGGCACCTACGAACGCTGGAAATCCGAAGGCCGCCTGAAATCTCTAGACGATCTGAAGTCGGTCATTATCGAGGGGGCTGTGGATCGGGTGCGCCCCAAGCTCATGACCGTGACGACCACAACCCTTGGCCTCCTACCGATAATGTTCGGCACCGAAACCGGAACCCGGGTTATGAAACGCATTGCCGCGCCCATGGTTGGCGGGCTTGTCAGTTCGACCATTCTGACCTTAGTAATCCTGCCGGCGGTATACCTGATTTGGAAACGCTGGGCCGACCGCTACGAACTGAACCCGGCAAGTCACCCTGTATCGGATTCCAAGGAATAGTTCCTGCAAATTCAGCTGTGTCCGGTTTGCTAATTGGATCACTCTTATGTTTGCTGGCTCACCCTCACTCGGCGAACTCCTGGCCCAGGGTAAAGCCAACCTCCATGCGCCCTGGCTCGGACTCTCAGCTTTTTTTGTCCTCGCTGTAATGCTAAGTTTGCTCGTCTTTATCGGCGAAGCCGTACGCGACGCCTTCGATCCACGCCGGGCTTCGGGTTTGGGAAGGTAGTATAGGAATATGATGAAATTACCGAGACAGTTGGAAAATGAAGGTGTTGAGTCAGATGTTCGAGCCGCATTAGAGAGCGAGAGTATTGAACTTTATAGTGATTCAGAGAGATATATTCCGGTTTTGAAATTAAATCCGGAATTGCGTAAGCATCTCTTCTATGCAAAATCTGCTGGCGCATTGATTTTTGGATTTGAAGCTATTGAAGAGTTCTTGGCAAATGAACGGCAAGGATTGCAGATGGTTGACAACCTGAGTGACCGTGTCTCAAGATTGCTGATTGTAACAAACGATGGCTCCCATAGGTTTTATCGCGGCTTAGAGTATCTTCAGAAGAGAGAGGGAGAGAGGGTTTTGATTTGTCGGCTGGATGTTGATTCTGAATTGATGGGAAATATCCTTGGGTTTAAAGGTAAGCAGATTAAAGCGGTGTTGCTGAATAGAAAAAAATCTGTGGTCAATGTTTTTAAAAGCCTGCTGTAGGTTGAGCCGATCTCAATTGATCTGCTTTGTTCTCTCTGGCGAAAAAAGTGGCCTGCGAATTGTGTTTAGAGGACCATCAAGCCCGGTAAACTCTGAATTAAAAAATAAATCTGTCCCCTTTTTCTTTTTTCTTTTTCTTTTTCTTTTCTTGCGGAGGACTAAAATGGGGACAGACCACGGTTTTTTCATGACTTTATCGGCAAGGAAGCGCCGAACGAATAAGGTTGTGGAAAAAAATATTGCTGGTCGGGCAGTTGGACAACAACTCGTACTCTTCCCGGTGATTCATTTTCCATGTAAACATTGCCTTCATGCTGGTTGATAATCTCTCGGACAATTGTCAGTCCTAGACCACATCCACCAAATTCCAGCGAACGGGACTTCTCCACCCTGTAGAATTGATCAAAGACCTTTTTGAGATCATTTTCCGGAATTGACTGACTGTGGTTGGCGATTTTCAGAAATAGATTGCGCTTAACCTTTTTCAGCTCGATCTTGATCTCGCCTGCGGCTTCATTGTATTTGATTGCATTGTCAATAAGGTTGACCACCACCCTGTGCAGTTGTTCCTGATCACCGTAAAGGGATAAATGCTCTGGCATTTGGGTTTCTAACGGAATTCTTTTGAGCTCGAAAAGCGGTTGGAAGTCGGCAATGACAGAGTCTATCAGGGCTTTAAAGTCAAAATTTGAGGGATGAATTTCTCGTTTCATTTCAAGTGCTGAGAGAACCATCAAACTGTGCAATAGCCGTCCCATGCGTAACAGAATTTCATGCTGGCGAATCAGGTTGTCGCGAAATGGTTCCGGCAGAGTTGGATTGTGCATGCCTTGTTCAATAAAAATGCGGACATTGGTTATCGGGGTGTTGAGTTCATGGGCGGCACTGGCAATAAATTCTTTCTGTCGATTAAAGGAGTATTGCAGGCGGTCGAGCATCTGGTTCAATGCGAATGAGAGTTCGTAGAGTTCATCACGACTTGAACCCAACGGGATTCTGCCAGTCAGATCATTTTCGTCAATTTCCTGGGCCAGGTTAGTAATCTGCTTGACTGGTTCAAGTATCCTGCCTGCCAGAAAATAGCTGATAATAAACAGCAACAGTGTTGAAAACAGGAGGCCGAAAATGATGATCAGGCTGACTTCGACGATTTCCTCATCAAGTTCTTCCATTGGGAGTGCAACTTGAATCCGATAACCGGGTGGGGCTCTATGGGCGGGAATTTTCGTTGACCGGATGCGAAATGTTACCTCGTTAGAACGATCCTGATCAAGGTCGATTTTTTCTCGTGGAATTATGAGACTAACAGTATCTTTTTTCTTGTCGGAATCGATGGGCAGGTCAAAGATTTGGGCCAGCTTGGACGTGTAGATCAGGGTGTCGTCCCGCCAGGCACGAATCCAGTAGCGGCGGCTGTCTAAGAATACCGCCGAAGCTTGGGATGCTTGTTTTACTCCATCGGTTTCGTTCTGTTGGACTATTTTGAAAATGTTGCGGGTGGTTTCCTTGAGTTCATCGTCGAGTTGATGATGGGTCTGTTCAACCATTTCCCAGAAAATAATCAGGGAAAATATCAGGCTGACAAGTACCCCGGCACAAGTAATCCAGAGGCTGACTTTGCTGCGAATCTTCATCGATAATTACTCTTGCACCATGAAACCGACCCCGCGAACTGTTTTGATCAATGACTTGTCCGTTTCCTGGGCATCAATTTTGTGGCGTAGGTTTTTGATATGAACGTCGATGGTGTTGGACATCGTAAAGGGATCAAAATCATCGCCCCAGACATGTTCGGCCAGGGTGATCCGGGAAACCGGTCGGTTTTTGTTGTAGAGGAGAAACTCAAGTAGGGAAAATTCCTTGGGAGTTAAGACTAGACTCCCCCCTGCCTTGGTTACTTCACGGCTGACAGTATCGAGAGAAATATTTCCGGTTGTAAGGTGCGTGTCATATTCGCGGCCCGGTCGGCGCAACAGGGCTCTGATGCGGGCCAGCAGTTCCGCTATCGAAAAGGGTTTGGTGAGATAGTCGTCGGCCCCGAAATCCAGGCCATTGACCCGATCATCGACCGATCCTTTGGCAGTCAGCAGGAGTACCGGAGTGATGATTTTTGCCTGGCGCATCTCCTGTAAAATAGTCAAACCATCAACTTCCGGCAACATAATATCAAGAATAATCAGGTCGTAGCTCTCGGCAAAGATTTTGTCGAGTGCGTTTTTCCCGTCAGCAGCGGTATCAATCAGGTAGCGTTGTTCACTAAGCAGGTTTTGCAGTTGTGAAAGCAACTCCAAGTCGTCTTCGACGAGCATTATTTTCATTCGTGGTTAACCGCAAATTTAGCCGGCAGGCTATGACGACGTTTCTGATAGAGGTAAGAAGATGTGGTTAACAGGGCCAGAGCGTCGCGTTCAAGTTCAGTGTCATGGGTCAGCGGTAGCAGGTTGTCGCCCTCAACGCGATAGGTTTTGGCCGCAGCTTTAGGTTCTAAAACCGCAAGTTTGCCATCTCGCATGAAACCATACAATGAATAAAATTGCATCAGGGCAAAATCATTTTTAGTCGCTGTAAAGATCGAACGTCCGATGATTGGATGAACAAAATCACACCCCAGTAGATCGACAGCTGTGGCGATGACATCCATTTGCGTGGCGACTCGGTCATAAAGCAAGGCTTTAATGCCGCCGCCCAGGATGAGGCCGAAAATCCGATAGTTGGTCACCGGCATAACCCCGTTGGGACTGCTGCGAACTCGAACGTTATGGTCGGCGATAATGACAAAAACCGTGTCATCGTAATATCCGTGCTCTTTGGCCATAGTAAAGAATTTACCCAGCGCATAATCATTGAATTTAACCGCATTTTCTTCGCTGGCAGGTGTTACTCCGTCAATCAGTTCTATACGTCCATCGGGAAACTCAAAAGGGGTGTGGTTGGTGGTCGTAAAGAAGACTGATAAAAAAGGTGTGCTGGCCTTGTGCAATTTCACATACTCTTCATCAGCGCGAACCACTAGATCCTCATCGCAGACCCCCCAGATGCCGTGGTAGACCGGATTGACAAATTCCGGTTCATCAATGATCCGTTGAAAACCATTTCCATAATACCAACTCCCCATATTGTCAAAACGTTTCTCACCGCCATAAAGGAAACTGGTGTCGTAGCCTCTCGGTCTGAGCAGTTGCGCGAGTGAGAAAAAATCTTTCTGAGAGAGATTACGTTTCAGAACGCTGGTACCGGGAATCGGCAGAAAACCGCCGACAATTGCCTCCATACCTCGGACACTGCGCGTACCGCTGGCGTAAAGTTGGTTGAAAAGAATGCCTTCTTGAGCCATGCGATTAAGGTTGGGAGTAATGTCGGGTTGGCCGCCGGTGGCGGCAACGTACTGGGCGCCGAGACTCTCTTCGATAATAACCACCAGGTTTTTAGGGCGGCTGCTATAAGGGAAATGAGTTTTTTCATGTCGCAGAAGGGGGTAGTCAGGATCGACAAGATTTTCTTCTGTCAGGTTGAGTACTTTTTTAGTTCGGGTGATTGCTTCATCTTCATCCATGCGGCCGTAAAGTTTAACGTTGACGTTGAACTTCTTCTTGGCGTAGATCGAATAGCCAACCGCATGCAGAGTGTTTTTGGCCAGTTCGTTGGCGATGTGGGAGTTGCTGTAGGTGGCGTCCGAAAGATTAGCCGGGCGATGGCCGAAAGAGGAACGAATACCCATAAAAACAATCACTGCTGTGGGCAGGAGAAAGAGCAGGCGGATACCGTAGGAGACTGAAAGGGCTCTTGTGAAGAGCGAGCTTTTTCGCCACCAGCGACGGTAAAACCAGGTAATCAGGGTTAAACTGACAAGGGCAATCAACAACGGCGCTAATTGGGTCGATATAATGGTTTTAAATACTTCACGCGGATATTGTAGGTAGTTGACAAAAAGTTCATTGGGACGGGCATCAAATTCGTTAACAAATGGTGGTGTTGCAATCTCCATATAGACAGCCAGGAGCAAGGTTAAAAGAAGATAGCCGCCGACCATCCTCTCTCCGATGCGGCGCATAAACGGCGGGGTCAGAAAAATGAGCAGGGTTGGTAGGGCCAGAATAATGCAGACAGCAATCGTATCCATACGCAGGCCAATGAGAAAAGCGAGCCAGTAGTTGACACCGCTGGCCTCTAAAGGGCCATAGTGCTGACCTAACAAAACAACGCGGCCAACAAAAGAGATCAGGAGAAAAAGGAGATAAAAAAGAAGCAGCGGTTTAGCCGTCTGGAGCCATTGTTTAAAAATTTTTTTCAACATTTAATTTGGGTTAATCCTTGATGAATTTGTGAAAAGTCGTGGGATGGCTAAGTGATTTTGTTAATGATGGTGTTGGTTCCTTTCAATAGCATTACTTTTATGAAGAATTCATGAAGTTGTTACAAATAACTATATTCAACAAACCATGATTATTGTTTTTTTGTGATGATATAATCAGCCCCCTGATAATAGGACTGGCAATCCTGTGCTAATGCGTTGTCTGCCTTAATGGTTATGGTTTTATCGTATGGTTTTTTCTGGAGAGCAATTTTCTGTCGCGGAGACAAGACCACCAATTCTTCATTTTTTAGTAAACCAAGTTTTATATAATTTGCAATCAAGGCTCGTGGTTGAAAGTCGTCACGCAATATGTCCTGACCGAAAAAAGAGCTATGATAAGAGAAATTAAGCAATCCAAGAAGGGTTGGAGCGATATCAATCTGGCTCGATAATTTGTCATTTTCTCCCGCTTGCAGATGCTCAGGAGCATAGATAAAGAGGGGGATATGATATTTTGCTACCGGCAATCCGGTTTTCCCGGCACTATGAGCGCAGTGGTCGGCGACCACGACAAAAACCGTGTTCGTAAACCAGGGTTGTTTTTTTGCCAAAGATATAAACTTTTTGAAGGCGTAGTCGGTGTATTTGACAGCTCCCGATCGATTGGTGCCGGAAGGAATATCAATTTTCTCGGCAGGGTAGGTGTAGGGTTTGTGGTTGCTGGTTGTCATCAGATGAAAAAAGAAAGGTTTGTTGTCTCGGTAATCCTGGTTGGCTTCGGCGATGGCTTTTTTATAGAGATCTTCATCGCAAACGCCCCAGGCGTTGGTAAAGCTTATCTCTGGATCGGAAAAATCAGACTGGTCAATACAGAGATAGCCGTGGCCGGAGAAAAAAGCATTCATATTATCGAAAAATCCATGTCCGCCATAGAGAAATGCGACATCGTAGTCGTGTTGTTTGAAAATCTCTCCCAGTGATAATAGATCTGTCGGGTCGGGTCGTTTTACAAGTGAGCGGCCCGGGGTTGGCGGTAAGGAGAGAGTGATAGCTTCCAGTCCCCGGGTCGTCCGGGTGCCGGTCGCGTAGAAGTTGGTAAAAAGCACTCCCTCTTCAAACCATTTATCAATAAATGGTGTAGTATTCCTTTTTTCCCCGAATCTGGTCAGGTACTTTGCACTCAAACTTTCCACCGTGATCAAGAAAACATTTAATTTTTTCTCTGGTTTTGTTGTCTTGATGCTCCGCTCAAGATCATAGAG
>DAOWHJ010000099.1 GCA_030641485.1 Pseudomonadota bacterium | reverse complement strand
GGGGAGAAAACTCTAGGATAGATTGAAAAATTAGATTTTTTTCAATCTATCCGCTAAATTACCTCACATAATTCTAGTGGTCCAACTTCTTCATGCAACAGGAGAGATATCTCGGCAGACACGCTGTCAGATCTCTCTTTAATCGCCCCAAGACTTTGCCTATGGGTCAGACATTCATCAGCAACATTCAGGAGTGCGAGCATCACCAACCTAATGTCAGTAACCCCTGCTCTGGAATCAGCATCGCACTCGCCAAGCCTTAAGTTGACAAGTTCAACCACCTGTTCCAGACGCTGACTATCCGCTTCGGTTCGAAGCGGATACTTCCGGCCTCGAATTGTAAGCGTAATGTTCTTTTTCTCAGTTCCCATGCATCCCTGGCAAAACCTGGATATTTACTAAGTTTTGGTTCTCCGACTCTAACGGCAGGTAATTATCTAGCTGCCCAAGCAGGTCAACCATCTTCGCATCTACGGCACTCAAAGTATCATCCTGACGAACAACCTTACTCTCAAGCTCAGTCAGCCTCCGAGTTTGCTTCTCGACTTTTTGCAGCAAACTATCCCGCTCTTTAAGAACCTCTTGATAACGCCGACCTAATGCCAATGCCTTCT
This sequence comes from Pseudomonadota bacterium, assembly GCA_030641485.1. Taxonomy (GTDB): domain Bacteria; phylum Desulfobacterota; class Anaeroferrophillalia; order Anaeroferrophillales; family Tharpellaceae; genus Tharpella. The sequence goes on along the minus strand of DAOWHJ010000099.1, from coordinate 3,940 downwards.
TTTCCAGAAGGGCAAAACTCTCCAATCCAATTTCCATAAAAAACTCACTAACTCGGGGCAAAGCCCATAGATAAATCACTAAAATTACTCAAACCTCACATCGTAAGGTTTGACCAAGCTGACAGAGATTATCCACCTACATCCCAAGATGAGCCTCAATCTCGTCTATTCGTGCTTCGAGTTGTTTGCGAACCTGGGGGTCGGTCTCCATAAATTCCCGCTTTTTGAGCTGCAAAAGTTGCATCTCCAAAGAGTAATCCTGACAACCATAGCGACGGGGCTTCTCCCCAGTCTTATACCCTTCGGCACCACTCAACCCTACGAACCCTCTATCAACAATTGGTAACCCAAGCGGCTATTTTATCTTAATTTTTCAATAGCTGGATTAGAAGTTTTTACATCTTACTTATGAAAACTAACATACGCCTCTTTCAACTGTCAATGTTTTTTACGACGCCATCATCCTTAGGTCAGTAAATAACTCGTTCTCTGACACAAATGAACTCCATGATTTCATCATCTCTTTCGACCATCAAAGTAACTGGCTGACCAATCTGACCACGAATCATCTCAACTACCTCACGCAAAGAAAAATCATCTACCGCAAGACTATCGACCGCAACCAAGCGGTCGCCAGGAGTTAAACCTTCATGAGCTGCAGGTGAGCCATCGAGAAGGTCGGCAATTTCAAATCCCGCTTCACTTCGAACCAAACGGGCGCCTATACCAACCAGAGCAAGACGTTTACGTCCTGATCCAGAAACTTCCCGTTCCAACGCAACCTCGTAAAAAAAAGGATTGGTTTGATTATCAAAATCAATTCCTGAGATCATTTCACTGATATAACCATGAGCTGAAATCGTCATCGTCAACAAGGCGGTATCACTCCCCCATAGTTCAAAGAACCCGGCTGCGTCAGTAACCCCGCGCAGATTACCGAGACTAATTTTACCCCCCGCCAGAGGCGCACCACTTTCACGACTATAGACCCGACCACTAACCCCGTTAACTTCAATCCGGCCAGCCTCTCCATTATCTGACTCATCGATATAGACATCAAAATGCGCCAGGCCATCACCGGCACTGATATCAAACTTGCGGATCTGCAGCTTCTGAGCCCCGGCACAGGAAAAGCTTAGCGCCCCAACCCCTCCCTCATGCCAAAAGTCGAACTCCCCACTGGCATTAGTGGTTACCCTCTGGCCGAGAAAGTTAACCTCACAACCTGCCAAAGGCAGACCTGAAACCAACGAGAATACAGCTCCATCAATCCCAAAATCTGAGGTCCCTAGGGTTGACAAAGAGACATTTTCGGCACTCCCTTTTAGTGCGGCGGGGTAACTCTTTTCGTTAAGTGCAATTTCTCCAAGCGGACCCGGCTCAGTACCTGAAATATTGACCTCTACATTAGGCTGCAACACAGATTTTGACCCTAGTGACGCACTCGACTCACGATCCTGAGGCCGGTTGCCATCAATAACTGCAGCCGAGTTCTGAGTCGGTTCTTCATCAGCTTCGTAGACAACAAAGAAGAAGCCCCCAACAAAAATCAAGAACACCCCTAACACCAAGATGAGATCAAGGTTCAAAAGTCGTCGTTTCATACCACCCTCTGCACGGCTTGCAAAAGACCACTGGAGCGTTTCACCTGGCGACTGCAGGCCGCCACCAAAGAGTCAAGTGAGCTCTTCTCCGGCAGCCAAATCTCAATCCGTTTTGCCGCCCTGGTAATTCCGGTATAGAGCATTTCCCGAGTCAACAAATTACTGTTTGTCCCCGGCCACATGAGAACCACCTTTTGAAAACCTGACCCTTGAGCTTTATGTACGGTTGTGGCGAAAGCACTTTCATGGCTCGGCAACTGCAATGAAGTAAAAGCGTCAAAATCACCACCCGCTCGTTTGAACCAAACCAGTAAACGACCCTCAGAATCGGGCCAGACAAGGCCCAAGTCGCCATTATAGAGATTAAGTTGGGGCGCATTCCGGGTAATCATCAAAGGGAAACCTTTATCATATCGGCCAAACCCAGAACCACCTAAAGCATAAGCCATAATCCGGTTCAAGTTTTCAGTCCCGAAGGGGCCCCGGCGCAAAGGCGAAAGCAAACGAAAACTCTCAAACATGGTGAACGCTGTCTGCAAATCCGGGGCATCAAGATAGCTCTTAAATGCAATCACCTGCTGCTCAAATTCGATATCAAGAGAATTTAAGTTGGCAAAAAGTGAGTTTTCACAACTTAAATCCCCTCTCGAAATATAACGAACACCCACCTCGCCACTCGAGTCATCAGTCAAAATTTCAGCTAATCTTTTTTCAACGTCACTAGGAGTCATAATTGCCTGCTGAAGATTAGCAATACCACCTCCCGAGACAAAACGGTAACTTTTTTCAAGTTCAATAACATGGTCCTGGAATAGAGACTTTTTTTGCGTTTGCATCTCAGAAGATTCCAGTCTGACAACCGATCCTCCGCTTAAACAAACAAAATCATCAATAAAACTTCGCGAAAACAGATTTTCTGCACCGCTCGAACTAAGGTCACCTAACACCGCTCCGGCCTCCACCGAGGCGAGTTGGTTTCTATCACCCAAGAGAATGACCTTACACTTTCCGGGCAGGGCGGTAAAAAGGTTTGTCATCAAGGTCAATGGCACCATTGAGGCCTCGTCAACAATTAAGAGATCAACCGGCAACAAGTTTTTACCATGGTAACGAAAACCACGCCCGGGCCGATAACCAAGTAACCGATGAATAGTTGAGGAGTTAAGTTTGAGCAGCTTAGCCTTTACTTCATCTGCGACACTTAGAAATTCAGTCTCATCCTGCAAGGCCTGACTCAGTCGGGCCTGGGCCAAACCGGTTGGAGCGCAAAGTGTAATTCTGATTTGCGGTGACAATTCAAGCCACAGGGCTGCAATCGCAGCAACTACCGAAGTTTTTCCACAACCCGGACCACCACTAATAATCGTAAATTGATTTCTCAAACCGGCACAGACGGCAGCGGCCTGATAGTTAAGCGCTTCACCTTTGCCGGTGGCGGCAAAACGTGGGGCCAAGGCTGGCAAAGACCTAGCTGAATTCAAGGGCGTAGCTGGCGGCACCAACAGGCGCTCACCGATCATCTGGGCAAGGCGCTGCTCGTAATCCCAATAACGCTGCAGATAGAGGCGACCATTATCGAGAACTAGAAGGTGCTGCCTTCGATACGACTCAGCTGGCCCGGCTACGGCTGGATGGGCAACAAGTTCAGCTTCCCAATGCGCAGGCCATTGCAGGAGTGCAAGACGCTCAACCGTTTCGGCATCAACCTCAACCTCGCCACCGGCCAGAAGCCAAGTAGAAAAATCATCCGGCAAACCGGCCAGCGGCAAACAGATCTGCCGCCGCTCATTCACCACATAACTTGCTAAAAGAGCCGCCAAAAAGAGCGGCCAGGACTCTGACTCACCTGCCAACCTGCAGACCAGTTCAGCAAAATGAATATCGATATCATTAAACAGTCCTGAAGCGACCAAAGGCTTAACAAAGTCAGCAGTGGGGAGCTCGTCAAACTCTATCATTTTATTATTTATACCCTCAACTTTCGCCACAGATAACTGCTGTCAATTCAGTAACAACCCGATATTCTGGGCGATCGTAATAAACCCCGGTAGTCGCATCCAAACCATTTATTCCGCGAACGTAGAGATAGAAGACCCCACCAAAATTAGTCTCGTAATCATAATTTTCAAGGCGGCTTGCCAGAAACCGATTAAGCGCCACCAGGTAGAGATTATATTGGAGCAGATAATCTGAATCCAACATGTTTTGCTGCAAGGCCGCGAGATCATAATTATTGTAATCGGCACCCAGGTTGTTGGTTTTCCAATCGAGCAGATAGTAACGTTCGCCAACACAAAATACCAGGTCGATAAAACCATTCAGGTAACCACCTCCTG
>DAOWHJ010000116.1 GCA_030641485.1 Pseudomonadota bacterium | reverse complement strand
TTTAGGGGTTAGGCACGGGCGCTGGAAGATGGTTTTTGCTGAGCAGCGGACTGAAGGGGGTATTGATGTCTGGATTAACCCATTCACTAACCTTCGCATACCGAGACTTTTTGATCTTAAGATGGATCCCTTTGAAAAAGCTCAAACCGCTAACGTTTATGATAGGTGGATATCTGAGCATGCCTTTGTTATCGTGCCTACGCAGGATGTTATCGGAAAATTCTTACGTTCATTTATTGCATTCCCCCAACGTCAGAAACCGGCCTCATGGAATGTCCAGGGGGTTGTGCAGATGATGATAAAGGGTGGCCCTAGGGCTGGTAAAAAATAGCAGAAAAAGAGGGGAAATTAAACGTGGAGATTCCATCATTGAAAATAGGAGATACGATCGCTGACCATCCGATTATTCAGGGAGGTATGGCGGTTAGTGTCTCGACCTCCGAGCTGGTTGTGGCTGTGGCTGAGGAGGGCGGCATCGGAGTGATTGGCGGAACCGGCTTAAGCATGGATGATCTGCGGTGCCAGATGCGTGAAGCCCGGGCCGGTACCAAGGGCTTATTGGGTTTAAATATTATGGTTGCGGCCCGAAACTTCAAGGAGGCCGTGCTGGTCTCTTTAAAAGAGAAGGTCGATATTGTGATTGCCGGAGCGGGTTTTTCCCGTGATGTGTTCACCATCTGTAGAGAGTGGAAAACCCCGCTCGTAACTATGGTCTCTTCGGTAAAGGTGGCCCGATTGTCGGAGCGATTGGGAGCTGCCGCCGTGATTGTCGAAGGCTGTGATGCCGGTGGTCATCTCGGTACCGAAGAGAAGACGATTGATCTTTTGCCAGCCATCTGTGAGGCGGTTTCTATTCCTGTAATTGCCGCCGGCGGTTTTGTTGATGGTCGTGATATCGCTCAGCAACTCGAACTGGGGGCCGCCGGAGTTCAGCTTGGAACCCGTTTTCTTTTAAGTGATGAGTGCACAGTTCATAAAAATTTTAAAGAGCTATTGATAACTTCCAAGGCTTCTGATCTGGTTCGTATCATGTCGCCGGTGGGTTTGCCGGCCAATGCCATACTTACTCCGCTGGTTAAGAAATATCTGGCTGGTGACAGCTCTATTGAGCCCCAAAGCTGTGATGGTTGTCTGAAAAAGTGCGGTCGAGAGTTTTGTATTCTGGAGGCTCTGCGGCGGGCTCGAGACGGCGATTATGAACGCGGCCTCTTCTTTACAGGGAAACGTTTCCCCGACATTGCTGCAGTTGAGCCGGTGAAAAAGATTTTTTCCGATCTTTTGCAGGAGACCCGGATCTATCTTGATCGGGTTCTTAAAACTAGTACGCCTCCTAGGCAATTAGTCATCTAACTCTTTTCTGGCCAGGCTGGCCTCTAGTTCCGCTAGTCTGGCTTTGATTTTCTCAAGTTCATTATCCTCCGATCTCGATGATTTGCGTCGGGATAAGCCAAACAGAGACGACTCTACATCATGCCTTGCTTTTTGGATGGTTTTTGCCCCCTTTGAGACAAAATCTTCGAGAGCGTCTTTGTACTTAATGCCACTACCCCGGATGAGTTGGTGGAGGAGGTCAACGGGTAGGGTGTCTCGATTTGCTTTTTCCTCCTCCATAATGATCTGCGTGAGAATGGTTTTGGTGATATCCTCACCACTCTCTTTGTCTATAACCATTACGTTCTGACTGTCTCGAATCATTTCGCCAAGCTGACGGATCGAGATGAAACGTTTGTTGTGAGTGTCATAGAGTCGGCGACTTGAGTATTTTTTGATGATGATTGGCTGATTGGTTGTCATTGATTCATTACCAGTTTGGGTTTGAGCGTGACGTTTTGCCCTTTTTTTAATAAGTATACTCGCATTGCAAAAAAACGTCAATAACTCTGTGAATATTTTTTATCATTATAAAGTTGTTTAGGTTTCCTCGTTTAACACTTCTTGATTACAGATAAAACACTTGTAATTACAATGAATTATGGTTTGCGGGTGAGTGTTGTGGGTGGCTCTGTTAAAGTTGTTGCAGGAAGAGATAGTTATCTGAATATGCGGCTGAAGGTAAATTTATTTTGCAAAGCAGAAAAAAGTGCTTGACAAACTTCAGCGTGTTGGTTAGAGTATTCTACAGTGTAGAAGAAAGCCGGATGGCGAGGTTGCAGTAAAAGAAATAATTTATTTTGCAAGGCAGAAAAAAAGATTGACAAGGCCTTCATACTCGATTATAGTATTCTGCAACGTAGAAATAAATAACCAACCAACCAACCAACCTGGAGGTGAAACATGAAACTCAATTACAACAATCAAGTAAATGAACTGATCGGTCAGTTCGCAAAAAATCTGGATCAGATGTTCGGGCTGTGTACTACGGTTCAGAATCAAGTGAGTGAGCTTGCGAACCTGGTGATCGACGAAGGTACTGACAGCAGCAAGAAGATTGCCAGGGAAGTGATTCGCTCGACTAATAAGATCAGCGAGGAAGCTCGGGAAGTTGCTCGGAGCATCATCGATGAAAGTATCGAAGTGGTTTTTCCCGGAGAGGACAACCCGGCGGCCAAGATTGTTAAGGGCTTAGAGTCTGTGGCTAAAAAAGGTAGTGCTGTTGCCAAGAAGTTGTCCAAGGTCACAGAGAAGGCCCAGGCTATTGTCGAGACGGCTAGTGCTTAAAGTGTATCAAAGAAAATTAAGAATTTGATAAGGGAATCAATCCCCGCAAAAAATTAACCTGTAAAAAAAGGAGTAATGAAATGCCTATCAATGTCAACAATCAAGTAAACGATCTGATTCAACAAGCAACCAAGAATTTAGACCAGATGTTCGGACTGTTCACAACTATTCAGAAACAGGTGAATACACTTTCAAATCTGGTTATCGACGAAGCAACCGATACTACCAAAAAAGTTAGTAAAGAGTTCGTCGCCGCGGGTGATAAGATCGGTGCGGAAACCCTGCGTGTGACTAAAGAGTGCATCGATGATTCCGTCAAAGTAGCCTTCCCTGAAGAAGGCTAACCGGTTTACCTGCTGAAGTTACATTGTGGTCGGTACAGAGCCGACCGAAAAAAATGAACACAATTAAAGGAGAAGTAAAATGCCAATCAACACAGATCAAGTAAACGACCTAATCCATCAAGCAACCAAGAATTTAGACCAGATGTTCGGACTGTTCACAACTATTCAGAAACAGGTGAATACACTTTCAAATCTGGTTATCGACGAAACTGCAGATACCACCAAAACCTTGAGTAAGGGATTTGTCGCCGCCGGTGACAAAGTCAGCGGAGAAGTTTTGCGTGTTGCTCAGGAGGGCATCGATGATTCAGTCAAAGTTGCGTTCCCCAAGGATGGCAAGGAGTAGACCCCTTCTGTCTGCCTGAGTATCTGCGTGAAAAGGGGTTTTCCCTTTTCGCGTAGATACGATTTTAGCGAACTAGATTATTAGGTTGATTGCGGAAATCAAAAATGTAAATTTACTGTAAGGAGAGTCAGAATGAGCCAGATAAGTAATGAGATCGACG
>DAOWHJ010000070.1 GCA_030641485.1 Pseudomonadota bacterium | reverse complement strand
TTCTAGATCCGAGCCAGGATGCTGATGCCGCTCAAAAGGCATCAGCAGAAAATATCATGGAGCTTCAATGGAAGCCCTTTAATGACCCTCAGGGAGTCTTGATTCCCGGCGATCATGGTTATGCCGGTTTGACAGTTTCATTTTCTGATAAACGGGAGGATATTGATCTGATCTCAGTTGTAAACGTACCGATTTTTGGGCAACAGTACAGGTTGACTCCGATTGCCGAACTTGAAAGCATTCTCAATGCAGTTATAGAGGATGTTATTGGTATCAACGAACAGATTGGCTATTTAAGTGGGCATGGTACTTTGCCGCTGATGGCAGCCCGACCCATGCCGGGCCAGCCTCCGGCTGACAGCGTCTCTAACTTTTATGGCCTTTTAAGTCAGGAGTACGCACCCAAAATGGTGGCGTTGGATAAGATGAGTTCTCTGGCTGGAATCAAAACCCTGATAATCGTTCGGCCCACCGAGAGTTTTACCGATTACGAACTCTATATTCTCGATCAATTCCTGATGCAGGGTAATAACCTGGCGCTCTTTTATGATCCTTTTAAAGAGCAGATGCCGCAGCAGAACATGATGATGATGGGGCAGGGGCCAAGCTATGTGCCAGTTGCAACTGGCCTGGAGAAACTTATCAGTCATTATGGGGTTGATATCGGGACCGCTTATGTTATGGATCAGGAGTGTTTTAAGCAACAGCTACCTCAGAATCAGGGCGGAGGTGAGCGCTCTTTATACTTTGCCCCCTTACTTGAGAATGAAAATATTAATAAGGATTTTCCTTTTATCAAGAATATCAAGGGTCTGGTAATGATCAAAGCGGCCCCGCTTACACTTGATAGTGAAAAACTTAGTCTCAGCGGTATCGAAGTGACGCAACTTTTCTCATCTTCAGAGCGTTCCTGGTTGATGAAAAATCGCATTGATCTTAACCCCATGACGATGCAGCCGCCAGTCGATGAGAAGCAATTTGCAAAACAGGCTTTGGCCTATCTACTTGAAGGTTCATTCTCAAGTTACTTCAGTGGCCAACCGTTACCGGAAAAACCAACGGGTAAAGAGGGGGCTGAAAACGCTGTTGATATCAACAGTGAAGATCTCGCCGATGACGCAACCGCGGCAAAAGCCAAGGTTCTTGCGACTCTCATTGCCGACGGTGGACTTTCAAGTAGTGGTAATCGTTTCGATCAAGGTAAGCCCGGGCGTATAATCGTGGTTGGGTCGGCTGATATCTTACGCAATAATATAGTTGATGAAGCCGGAGCTACGCCTAACGCCCAATTGTTACTGAATATGGTTGACTATCTTAACGGGCGTCAGAGTTTGGCGGTGTTACGCAGTAAAACTCAGCGTTTTAATCCACTGGTAGATATCGCTCCCGAAAGTCGCAGCCTGATAAAAGGGGCCAACTTGGTTGGGTTGCCACTGCTGGTAATCTTTGCCGGGCTTATTGCCTGGCTTCGTCGGAGTGCCAGACGTCGTGAAATAAAGCGCCTGTTTTCGTGAATTTCTGAAAAGTAAAACTGGAGGGATGGAGAGATTATGAAAAAAGAGTATCTTCTGTTAGTTGTTGTAATTGTTGGATTAGCAGCTCTTCTCGTCTACCAAAAAAAGGGGAAAACTAACTATCAATTGCCTGAATTAACCCACATCGACGCTCCAGTGAATCATCTGGTTCTTGCAGAGGAGGGGCGTACTGTTGAGTTGCGTCAGGTTGATGGCAGCTGGGTTGTTGGTCCCGTACCTTATCGAGCTGATAATGTTCGAGCCGCCAAGATGGTTGATGAAATCATAAATTTGCAACTGGTTGCCCTGATCTCAGAAAAAGAGAACTATCAACTCTATGAGCTTAATGACAAAAAATGTTTTGTTGCTAAGCTTTATAATGATCAGACCCTGCTGCGTGAAGTGGTGATCGGGAAAAACAGCGCATCATTAAGGCAAACCTATGTGATGCTTGCGGATGATCCCAATGTTTATCAGGCCTTGGGTAATTTAAGGAGAAATTTTTTCTCAACCATTCCTGAGCTTCGGGACAAAAAAGTTCTGCAGATTTCGTGGCAAGAGCGTAAAAAACTTAATAAAATATCGCTTGAGCGCCTTGTTGATGGTGAAATTGAAACCTTGGAAATGGTCAAAATTACGCCAGACGCAAACAGTGATGAGTCAAAGGTTGATGCTGCTAATGGTGAATCGACGCCGGTTTCCGGTTGGCAGGTTAAGAGCGGGGCGTTGGTCGATGATGTTGTAATTTCAGGGCTTTTAGACGCCATTTCCGAGCTTAAATGCACAAATTATCTCGAAGAATTAGACCTTGGTGACTTTGAAAAACCTACCTATCGAGTTCTCTTAAGTGGTGCGGCCAGTGAATTTTCAATTGCATTTTTAGAGCATGCCAATAATGAGTATCAGGCCCTATCATCTCAATCAACCCAGCCTTTTCTACTGCCAGCCTGGCAGGCTGGCAAAATTGTTAAGGATTTTGCCGACTATACTGATGTGGAAAAGAAGGCTCCCGGCGGCGAAAAGTGACCTCTCCTTTTGCGTAATCGAAATAACCGTTGGCTAGTTGTCTGGTCCCGGCTTACGCAACAAACGTTATCTTTCGGACGAGTACTACTTGCTTGTATAGTTGGGGTGTTGTTGCTGTCTGGGCTCTGCCTGTTACTCTTTTTCGGGCAAAAGAGGAGAGTGCCACTGTGTGTGGGGATTGGCTGTCCTCTACCTGTGTCAACTTCAGTTGATATTCCTACCTGGCAGCAGGCCCTAAATCCGGCCGAACAACTTTCACTGACTGCGGCAAATTTTTTTTCAACCATGCCCTTCTCTCCCGTTATCAGTACGGTTGCGAAAGATGGACAAAAACTTACCGTTCATACGACTTTGGATGAGGGGCTGCAGTTTAAGTTGATAAAACTTTTGCGGCGCTATCACCCCCAGCTCGGAGCCGGGGTTCTGGTGGATCTTGAAACCGGTGCTATTCGTGCGATGGCCGGTTATCGCCACAAGGATGAAAATGGGAGTATCCTGCCGGAGTCCTGTGGCAATCTCTGTCTGGTTCCTGAATTTCCCGCGGCGTCGTTGTTTAAAATTGTCACAGCCTACGGGGTTTTAGATAAACAGGGTGCAACCCGAAAAACCCGCTATCAAGTGATTGGTCGTCATCATACCCTATATAAATACCAGCTTGGCTTAGGCAAATCGCGCTATCGTTACCAACCTTCCGAGATCTCCTTTGAAAAAGCTTTCGCTCGCAGTGTCAATCCGGTTTTTGGGAACTTTGGCATCGATTGCTTTTCTCCTGAAGAGTTAATTGACCTTGCTGAATCCTTTGCTTTTAACCGTCAGCTAAAGTTTGATCAATTAGTTTTTGCAAGCCGGATTGAACTCCCGCAAACCCCTTTTCAGCAAGCTGAGACCAGTTGTGGATTTATCAACACGACTACACTTTCACCGCTGCACGCAGCCTTGATTGCTGGGGCTCCAATAGTCGTTAACAAATTGCAACAACCTCATATTGTTAAGCGTATTGTTGGTGAAAATGGTGCAGAACTGTACTATCATCAGGCCCAAAAAAGTGATTTGCAGTTGGTCGACAAAAAAGCCTGTAGTGAACTTGCGGCAATGATGCGGGCAACTGTAAAGTATGGAACTGCGCGGAAATCTTTCCGTAATTTTAACCGTCGTCGATCTTTTCGTAAACTTGAAGTAGGCGGAAAAACCGGAAGTCTCGATATGCCTAACAGTCGCCATCGCTGTGAATGGTTTGCCGGTTTTGCTGAAAATCCTGCAACCGGGAAAATGGTTGCGGTTGCAGTAGTTTTAGTCCATGGAGAAAAGCGGACTATTAGTCCTGGTTATATCGCCTCTGAACTCATAGCCGCATCGCTTAAGGAGTAAAAATGGTCTTAAGGAGTATCAAACACCCATTGTGGGTGATGGGTAAGCCCTATTATGATCTCAAAAGTTATTACTTAAATAATTTCTCCGATCGGGTCTACAAGTTGCAGATCGATGCCGGTTTCACCTGCCCGAACCGTGATGGTAGCCGGGGCTTGAATGGTTGCAGTTATTGTGATGGACGCGGCTCTAAGTTACGACAACAGGGTCCTTTGCCATCGGTTACAGAACAACTTGAAATTGGTAAAACCCTCTATAAAAGACTTCGTAAAGCGACTCGATTTGTCGCTTATTTTCAGACTTTTACCAATACCTACGGTGAGCTTGACCACTTGCGCAGGCTCTACGAAGAGGCTCTTTCTGTCGAGGATGTGGTCGGTCTTTCAATTGGAACCCGGCCCGATACCATGAACCCCGAAGTGGTCGCCATGCTGGATGAATTCAGTAAAGAGTATGATGTTTGGATTGAGTACGGTCTCCAGTCAATGCACCCAGAAAGCCTTAAGAAAATAGGCCGGGGCCACAATCTTGAGGAATTTATTGAAGCTGTCGATATGCTCTCATCAAGTTCGATTAAGCTCTGTGTTCACGCGATTGTCGGGCTGCCTTGGGAGAGTCGTGAGATGGTCTGGCAAACCGCTGATTTTATTGCCAGTCTCCCGGTTGACGGGGTTAAGATTCACTCCCTCCTCCTCCTTAATGGAACTCCTCTGTATGAGGACTATAAACTTAACCCTTTTGCGCTTTTGAGTCGGGAAGAGTATGTTAGTTATGTCGCGGGCTTTCTCGAACGCCTCCCACCCGAAGTGGTGGTCCAACGGTTGACTGCAGAAGGCTACCGTGATATATTTATCGCGCCCGATTGGGCCCGTAGGAAACTTCAGGTTCTGCAACATCTCGATCGCTATCAGCAAGAACATGATAGTTACCAAGGTAAAATCTACACTTCAACCGTATAAAGTTTTAACCATACACAACTCACCCATCGGAGAATATGTGGCTCTAGGAGGCTGCACCTTAAATTATGCATTACACGGTTTTTGATACCCCTATTTTAATGCCTTTATTGAGAGTGATCGCCCGTTTTATTCTTTCTGTTTTGGGTTGGAAGGTCGTAAACCGGGATGAGGGCTTAAAAAGATATGTTCTGATTGCGGCACCGCACACCTCAAATTGGGATTTCCCGATGTTCTTAGTTGTTGCATTTGCTTATGAAATGAGAGCCTACTGGCTGGGTAAACATACCTTGTTTAAAAGGCCATTCCAGGGATTGTTCAGATGGCTTGGTGGGATCTCGGTTGACCGAACCCGGAAGACTAACGTCGTTCAACAGTGTGTTGACCATTTCAACTCCTCATCCGAGATGGTAATCGTCAACGCTCCGGAAGGGACTCGTTCCAAGGTTAATAAATGGAAGACCGGTTTCTATTACATTGCCACTGGTGCCAAGGTTCCTATAGCCTTTGGTTTCCTCGATTATAAGAAAAAAGAGGGCGGCATTGCCCAGCTATTTTACCCCACCGGCAACATCGATTCCGACATGAAAACCATCCAGAATTTCTATGCCAATATCTCCGGAAGAAAGCCGCATTAAGTCAGCCCACAATAGTTTGTCCGAACCTTACGACCGCCAAGTGTCAATAAATGACCCCATTTATGTATTTGCAAGGAGCAACAGAAGGAGCAAGGGTGGAAGCAATGGGGTTTCAGGGGATGGTAATTACTTGGTTCGAAGTAACTGGTATCGTTTAGCGGGTTGCCTTGATTTACTGAAATCTAGTGCTATATTCGACTTCCTAATTTGAGCTTAATAGTTACCCTGAAATAACCTTTTACGGTTTGCCATTTTCTCTTGACAAACATAATAAACGATTGTATACAATCGCCGCAGTGATGTCGTAAGGTTGTAAGCCTAGTCTTATATTTTTTCAACTTCAGCGTCGTAGTCGAGGGATCTTTCGGTTTGCATTCGCCATCAATGTATAGTCTCGCGCCTGAAAAACCACTACATCTTGCACCCCAAAGGACACTTCCAGGGCATATATCGAATTTTTTACTTAGCCATCCCGATACTTTTACGAGTCCGTCATACATTGGGTATCGCGAAAAAATTCTAATTTCAAGAGACCCTATTAATAAAAGTTTTCGGAGACTGAATTTTTTTTCAGCGCCGGCCAGGAGTAAAGTTGCATATGTCGTATTCACTAGCCAAGGTTGATCAGATAATCGATGGTTATGGGGCTGATAAAGAGGCCCTGGTTCAGATTTTGTTGGATATTCAGCATGAGTTTCGCTGGCTTTCCCGTGAAACCCTATTGCATACGGCAGACCGTCTCGGTTTGCCGATGAATCAACTATATAATGTGACCACTTTTTACAAGCATTTCAGCCTGGTTCCACAGGGTCGTCATGCGGTTTCAGTTTGTGTCGGGACCGCCTGTCATGTGCGTGGTGCAACGCGGCTCCTGGATCGGGTTGCCCAAGGGTTCAAACTCTCACCTGATGAAACCAGTGCTGATGAGAAGTTTAGTCTCAAAACCGTCAGTTGCTTAGGGTGTTGTGCTCTGGGGCCGGTCATGGTGGTTGATGGTAAATATATGAGTAATCCAACCTCCAATGAGATCGCTAAGGTCGTTGAGGAGTGTGAATAATGGCTAGGTTAAACTCTGTATCCGATCTTGATGCTTTACGAAAAGATATCCTCTCCCGGCGAGACCCAAAAAAGACCAAGGTTTCGGTCTGTTCCGGTACCGGTTGCCGGGCTTACGACAGTGAAAAAGTTATCGAGAGTCTTAAATCGGGACTGAATACTCATGGCTTGAATGATAAGGTTGATTTGGTTACAACCGGTTGTCATGGTTTTTGCGAACTTGGTCCGGTAATGGTTATCTATCCTGAAGGGATTGCTTACTTTAAGATTAAACCTGATGATGTTGATGAAATTATCACCGGAACCCTGAGTCAGGGCAAGGTGGTTGATCGACTTTTGTATGTTGACCAGGAAGGCAATGTCCAAGTTAAAGAGCATGATATTCCTTTTTATAAGCATCAGAATCGGGTGGTTTTTGGTAATAACCAGCTTATTGATCCTGAAAATATTGATGATTACCTGGCCCTTGATGGTTATCAGGCCTTAGCTACCTGTTTGGGTAGTATGAGTCCGGAAGAGGTTTTGGAGACCGTGAAAAAGGCCAACCTCAGAGGTCGTGGTGGCGGCGGTTTTCCGGCCGGGCAAAAATGGGAAGCGACGCGTAACGCGCCGGGAGATGTTAAATATGTGATTGTCAACGCCGATGAGGGTGACCCCGGAGCCTATATGGATCGCTCGATTCTTGAGGGTAATCCGCATAGTGTGCTTGAGGGGATGCTGATTGGGGCCTACGCCATCGGCTGTCAAAAGGGTTTTATCTATATTCGTCAGGAGTACCCTCTGGCGGTTGAGCATCTTGATCGAGCCATTGAGCAGATGCGGGAGCTGGGCCTTCTCGGTGATAATATCCTAGGTACCGGCTTTGATTTCGAGATTTCAGTACATCGTGGGGCCGGGGCTTTTGTTTCGGGTGAGTCGAGTGCTTTGATGAGTTCTATTGAAGGTAAGGTCGGCGAACCCCGGCCTAAATATATCAGAACCTCAATCTCCGGTGTGCATGGTTGTCCGAGTGACCTTAACAATGTTGAGACCTGGGCCAATGTTCCGGTTATCATTAATAAAGGTGTCGACTGGTTTACTGCGATTGGTACCGAAGGCAGCAAAGGAACCAAGATCTTTTCCCTGGTCGGTAAGGTTAATAATACCGGTCTCGTTGAAGTTCCGATGGGGATGAAGCTGCACGATATTATCTTTAAGATTGGTGGCGGAATCCGCGATGGCAAAAAATTTAAGGCCGTCCAAACAGGTGGTCCTTCGGGTGGTGTGATTCCTGAAAATATGCTCGATTTGCCAGTCGATTTTGATGCTTTGGACAAAGTTGGTTCAATGATGGGCTCCGGCGGCATGATTGTCATGGACGAAGAGACCTGTATGGTCGATGTTGCCAAATATTTTCTTGAATTTTTGGCTGATGAATCCTGTGGCAAATGTGTTCCCTGTCGTGAGGGTATTACGCAGATGCTGCATATTTTGAAGATGATTTGTGCGGGTGAGGGTCAGCCGGGTGATCTTGAGCTGCTGGAAGAGGTTGCCGCTATGACTAAGGAGTGCTCGCTTTGTGCTCTGGGTCAGAGTGCTCCTAATCCGGTATTGAGCAGCCTCAGATATTTCCAAGCTGAATATGAAGCTCATGTCAATGATAAATGTTGTCCGGCCCATGTTTGCAAAGATCTGATTACCTATCATATAGATCCGGCGAAATGTAAAGGCTGCGGCAAGTGTCTGCGTAACTGTGCGGTTGGGGCGATTAGCGGCACGAAAAAAGAGCCTCACATCATCGATCTTGATAAATGCACTAAATGTGATACCTGTTTTATGGTTTGTCCGCCTAAATTTAGTGCGGTCACCAAACTATCCGGTAAGGAGAGCATCGCATGAGTCAAGTTAATGTGACAATTAATGGTGAGCAAATCCAAGCTGAGAAGGGCTTGACGATTCTTGAGGCCGCTCGCGGAGCCGGAATCTACATTCCGACCCTTTGTCACCATGAACAGTTAGAATCATATGGGTCCTGTCGTCTTTGTGTGGTTGAGATTGGCGCGGGTGAGCGCAAAAAAATCGTTGCTTCGTGTCTATATCATATCTCTGAAGGTCTGGTGGTTGAGACTGAAACTGAAAAAATAAATGGTTTTCGGCGAACAATTCTCAACCTGCTGATGCATCGTTGGGACAATATCCCGGCTGCTTTGCTTGAGAAGTATGCGGCAAAAAGTAATGATCGTTTTATCGACAACATGACCTACTGCATTCTCTGCGGGCTCTGTGTTCGTTACTGTCATGAAGTTAAAGGTGCCAATGTCTTGGGTTTTATCGGTCGCGGAACCATTCGCCAAGTGGTTATCTTTCCGAATCAGTCGGCTAAACACTGTGCCACTAGCTGTCCTGATGGGATGGAGTGTCTTAACTTCTGTCCGACCGGTGTGATTAGCAGTCAATATTATGGCAAGCGTCCGGCTGATGGCCAAACCTTGCCTCATGCTCATCCGATTTGTATTAACGAGGATATCAATATTCTTGAAGTTCTTGAACGGGTTGGTTATGTCTGAGTAAAACAGTTCAAATAATGGTAGTTTTGCTTTTCAGTTATAGTTCCTAAGCATTTGAAAATAAAGATGAAAATCGGCAGTGGGAAAAATGGTTTTTTCTTAATATAATTCGTTGACAATATTTAACGTACACAGTATACAATCACCGCTTAAAGCAATATTGATATGGATAACTATGGTGTCTAGTAATGCGTGAAATCAACGTTTCAGAAGTTGTACAAGCCGTCTCCAGATTATGTGTTGATGCAAATTATAATCTGGGGGATGACCTGAATCAGGCCTTGGATCGAGCTGCGGCAGTTGAGGAATCTCCTACCGGTAAGGATATTATCGAACAACTTAAAGAGAATGCTGCAATTGCCAAACGGGATCAGGTGCCAATCTGCCAGGATACTGGTTTGGCCGTGATCTTCGTTGATCTCGGTCAGGATGCCAGAGTTGTTGGTGGCAATCTTAATGAGGCCATTAATGAAGGAGTTCGTCAGGGTTACCGTGACGGTTTCTTGAGAAAATCGGCTTGCCATCCGTTTACCCGGGCCAATACCGGCGATAATACACCAGCTATAATTCACTATCGTCTGGTTGATGGCGATACCTTGAAAATAACCGTGGCCCCCAAGGGTGGCGGTAGCGAAAATATGTCTAAGGTGGTCATGCTTAAACCTGCCGATGGTGTTGCTGGAATCAAAGAACAGGTGGTTGAGTGGGTCCGGCAGGCGGGTGGTAATCCCTGTCCCCCGACCATTGTTGGGGTTGGTATCGGCGGCAACTTTGAGAAGTCGGCATTGCTGGCCAAAGAGGCTCTGTTGCGTGAGGTTGGTAGTTTGAATCCTGACCCTGAGCTGCAAAGTTTGGAAGCTGATCTGCTCGAAGCGGTTAATAATCTTGGTGTCGGTCCCCAGGGGCTTGGTGGTCGGGTTACCAGTTTTGCGGTTCACGTCAAAATGTTGCCCTGTCATATCGCCAGTCTGCCTTTAGCAATAAATATTCAGTGTCATGCTGCTCGACACAAGGAGGCGGTTTTATAATGGAAAATATAATTCGTCTGACGCCGCCCTTAAGTGATGAAGCTGTGGCCTCGTTAAAATCGGGCGATCGTGTTCTGATTACCGGAACCATCTATACTGGTCGCGATGCCGCCCATAAACGGTTGGTTGATCTGCTTGATAAAGGGGAAGAGTTGCCGATTCCTTTAGCCGGAGAAATCATCTACTTTGTTGGTCCGACCCCGGCTAAGCCGGGAAAGGCGATCGGTTCGGCTGGACCAACTACCAGTTATCGGATGGATTCATATTCACCTCGTCTTTTAGCTCAAGGGTTGAAAGGTATGATTGGCAAAGGTGGTCGCAGTCTTGAAGTTAGAGCGGCGATCAAGGAGCATAAAGGGATCTATTTTGCCGCGACTGGTGGTGCCGGGGCTCTGCTGGCGCAACGGATTAAAAAAGCTGAGGTCGTGGCTTATGAAGATTTGGGCCCCGAAGCTATTCGCCGGATTGAGGTTGAAGACTTTCCGGTTGTCGTAATCAACGATATTCACGGCAATGATCTTTACGAGCAGGGTGTTATCCCTTATAAGAAGGATTAAGTAATTATGAAAACCGTAATTTCACGTTCCCAAGTGAAGGGCGATTTTGTCAACAAGGTAGCTGAGATCAGTGGCGAAAATTTTTTCGACTGTTACCAGTGTGGTAATTGTTCGGCTGGTTGCCCTTCGGTTGATGAGATGGATCTACTTCCAAGTCAGGTTGTACGTTATTTACAACTTGGCCTTGAAGAAGAAGTTAAAAACTGTAAGTCGATGTGGGTCTGTGCGGCTTGCATGATGTGTCATGCCCGTTGTCCCAAAGGCGTAGATATCTCGAAAATCATGGAATCTTTACGTGTCCTACGCCTACGCGAAGTTGGGGCTGAGGCGCATATTGATGTGACTGATTTTTCCGAAGAGTATCTGGCCCGGGCCCCGCAGATTGCGATGATTAGTGGTTATCGTAAGTTTCTCCCTCTTTAAAACTAATATTAAGAGTAAACTATGAAGTATCCATACTTTCCCGGATGTACCCTCTACACCAAGGCCAAGAAACTTGATGATGCTGGTCGTGAATGCAGTTTGAAACTTGGTTTCGAGCTTGAAGAGCTGCCTGATTGGACCTGTTGTGGGGCGACTTTTCCGTTGGTTAATGACCAGCATATCACAATGTCGGGACCAACTCGAATTCTTGCTGATACCAAGGATCAGGGTAATGATAAACTTGTCACGCTTTGTTCGGTTTGCTTCAACGTTTTGAAACGAACCAACAATGTGATGTTGAATGATGAAGAGCGACGAGCCAAAATCACCGATTTTATCGAACGTGATTATCATGGTGAGGTTGAAGTTCTGCATTATCTCCAACTTTTGCGTGATGAGATCGGTTTTGAGACCTTAAAAGAGAAGGTTGTAAAGCCTCTTACAGGGCTTAAAGTTGCCTGTTATTATGGCTGTCTTTTATTGCGTCCGGTCAAGGAAATTGGTCTTGATGTGATGGAAAATCCGACCATTTTTGAGGATTTCATTCGCGCATTGGGTGGTGAACCGGTTGAATTTCCTTATAAGGTTGAGTGCTGTGGCGCTTTTCAAGCCGTTCACTCGATGGATACGGCGACCAGATGCTCCCGCGATATCTTACGTAGTGCTAAAAACAATGGTGCTGATGTTGTGATTACGACTTGTCCTTTGTGCCAGTTTAATCTCGATGATCGGCAGCCGGAGATTCAAAAAAGTGATACCGCTTTCTCTTCGATTCCGGTCGTCTACTTTACCCAACTATTGGCCTTGGCACTTGATTTGTCGGCTGATGACCTGGGTTTTGAACGTAACCTTATCGATCCTCTTCCGCTTCTTAAGGAAAAGGGCATAGTGGCTTAATTGATGGGTGAAATAGTAGAACTTACAGGCTTGAAAGATGGAGAGCCGGTCACCTGCGCTTGTGCCTTAGGTGATTTGAGCGACTTTGAAAGTGTTCCGGTCGATCGTCGGGTGATGGTTATTGGTGGCGGCATTACTGGCATCACTTCAGCCATCGATCTTGGCAATGCTGGTTATCAGGTTATGCTGGTTGATCGTTTGCCATCAGTTGGCGGCCGCATGCTGCAGCTTTCTGAAACCTTTCCCACCTTGGATTGTGCCCAGTGTACCTTGACGCCACGGACAGTTGAATCGGGTCAGCACCCTAAGGTAACTCTTAAAACCAGTTGTGAAGTTGAAGAGCTTAAGGGTGAACCTGGTGATTATCGGGTTCGGATACGTCAAAAAGTTACCTATGTTGACTGGAATAAATGTACCGGCTGTGGAACTTGCATTCAGAAATGCCCAAGTCAAGGTGTTTCACTGTTTGAACGTGATGCCGGGCGCATGACCGCTATTTACACACTTTCGCCTCAGGCAGTACCCAATAAACCGTTGATTGATGTTGATCGTTGTCGTTATCTGCAGTTGGGGAAATGCGGTGTTTGTGCAAAATCGTGTCCGGTTGGGGCGATTGACTATGAGCAGGAAGAGAGTTTTTTTGAGGCTCAGGTCGGTGCAATTATTGTTGCCACCGGTTTTGATATCTATGATTGGAAAAACAAAATGCCGGAATACGGCGGTGGTCAGATTACTGATGTTATCGATGGTCTGACTATGGAGCGCTATCTCTCAGCCTCGGGACCAACGGCTGGCGCCGTAGTTCGCCCGTCCGACGGTAAAGTGGTCAAAGAGATCGTTTTTATTCAATGTGTTGGTTCAAGGAATCCTGAATTTCATAAGTCCTACTGTTCTCGGGTCTGTTGTATGTATACGGCCAAACATGCTCGGCTTTATAAGCATAAAGTTCATGATGGTCAGGTCTATGTTTTTTATATCGATATTCGTTCGACTGGCAAAGGTTATGAGCAGTTTATCCAGCAATCAGTCTCTGAAGAGGAGATTGTCTATGTTCGTGGACGGGCCGCAAGAATCTACCAAGAGGGCGAGAAAATTATAGTTCAGGGCTCTGACACCTTGAGTGGCAGAAAAATCGAGATTGCTGCCGATATGGTTGTGGTTGCGGCGGCCATGGTTCCCAACGAGGGAGCTCAGGAATTGGCTGATATTCTTGGCATCAAATGCAATGATGACGGTTTTTTTCTCGAAGATAACTACAAACTTTCACCAATAGAGACCGGTGGTGATGGCATCTATATCGCTGGTTGTTGTCAGGGAATCAAAGATATTGCCGACTCCTCAGCCCAGGGTAGTGCTGCTGCCAGTAAAGTCCAGGTCTTTCTCTCATCAGTCAGACGTCAGAATCAGGAAGCTGTTTAATGGAAAAGAAACTAGGGGTATTCATCTGCTGGTGCGGTTCAAATATTGCCGGTAGTGTTGATGTTGACTTGGCCGTAGCTGAGGCGGAAAAACTGGATGGTGTAGTACATGCCGAGAACTACATGTATATGTGTTCTGATCCAGGTCAGCAGAAGGTTAAAGATATAATCTCAGAAAAGGGTCTCGAAGGTGTAGTCGTGGCTTGCTGCTCGCCGCGGATGCACGAAAATACTTTTCGTAAAGCAGCGAGTTCTGTGGGCTTGAACTCCTACTTGCTTGAGATAGCTAATATACGTGAACAGTGTAGCTGGGTTCACCAGAACAATAAACCGCTGGCAACGGCCAAAGCCGTTAGTATAATTGAGGGGACCCTCGACAAGGTTAAGGAAAATCTTCCTTTAGAGACGATTACGATCGATCTGACCAAACGCGTTTGCGTGGTTGGCGGCGGGATTGCCGGGATCATGTCAGCTCTTGACTTGGCTAATGCTGGCTATGATGTTGCCATAGTTGAGAGGGAACCGGCAATCGGTGGTCATATGGCCCAGATCAGCCAGACCTTTCCTTACTTTCATAATATTCCCGAGTTGTTGCAGAAAAAAATTGATGAAGTCAGTGCTCATCCCCACATTAAACTCTATGTTAATTCTGAAGTTGATGTGCTTGATGGTTATGTCGGCAACTTTAATGTTACGATTAAAACCCAGCCCGCCTTTGTCGATCCGGCAAAGTGTACGGCTTGTGGTAAATGTCTTGAGGTTTGTCCGGTTTCGGTCGCTGATGAGTTTAACCGGGGTTTAAGCCAGCGCGCGGCGATTTTTTGCTACAATAAGACTGAAGGAGCTAAAATCCCGGTCTTAGGGCAGAACGATTGTCTCCATTTTGTTAATTCAGAAACTGATGATAATGATAAATGCAAAGCCTGTGTTGATGTCTGCCCTGAAAATGCAATTGATTTGGGGGCCATTCGCAACCTTAATGAAGAGTTTGTCGGAGCCATTGTTATGGCGACCGGTTACGATCTCTACAGCCCGGAGCAGATGCCAGAATATGGAGCCGGAAACATTCCTGATGTTATTGATGCTTTGGCTTTTGAGCGTTTGCTCGATCCCAGCGGCCCGACTCAAGGTCAGATTTTGCGGCCCTCTGATGGCCAGGTTCCGAAAAAAGTAGTTTTCATTCAGTGTGTTGGCTCTCGTGACCCAGAACGTCATAAAGCTTACTGTTCCCGGGCCTGTTGTATGTATACGGCCAAGCAGGCGCGGCTTTATCGGCAGCAGGTTGAAGATGGTACCGCCTATGTCTCTTATATGGATATTCGTTCTGACAGCCGCGACTTTGAAGAGTTTGTGCAGGCTGGTATGGAAGAGGAAAATCTCGTCTATATTCGGGGTCGAGTGGCTAAGGTGATTCAAGAAGATGGATTTTTGCGGGTCTTCACCAGCGATACTTTAAGTAGTCGTCAGATTGTGATTGAGGCCGACCTTGTGGTTCTGGCCATGGCGATGGAGCCTAAAGCTGGAATCCGGGAACTCTCCAAAAAGATGAATGTGACAATTGATGGTGACGCCTTTCTTTCTGAGACTCATATCAAACTCTATCCGGTTGAGAGCTCAACCAAGGGGGTTTATCTTGCCGGTTGCGGCCAGTCGCCCAAAGATATTACCGATACGGTTTCTCAGGCCTTGGCAACGGCGGGTAAAATTCAGACGATGTTTTCGAATGAGACCCTGATTGCTGATCCACTGATTGCCGAAGTCCTTGATGATGTCTGCAGTGGTTGTGGTATCTGTATTGATATTTGTCCTTACGGGGCCCGAATTATGAATGATTTCACTAGGATTTCAGACGTCAACCAGGCGGTTTGTCAAGGTTGCGGTGCCTGTATGGCAGCCTGTCCGAACAAAGCCTGTGAACTGATTAACTCCACATCCCGTCAATTTATCCGGATGATTGGTGATTTTGCCGGTAAAGCCGGGGCGGTGTAAATAATATGGCTGAAAATCTTCTCCAAAAAGTAGTAGCTGAGAGCAAGCAACCGATCAATCACTGTTATCAGTGTCGGAAATGCAGTGTTGGTTGTCCCATGATTGACGAATTTGATTTCCCTCCGAATATGGTCATGCGCATGGTCCAGCTCGGCATGAAGGATGAGCTTTTAAAGAGCAAAGCCATCTGGATGTGTATCTCCTGTGAAACCTGTGGCACCCGCTGTCCGAATGAGATCAGAATTGCGCCAATTATGGACTCTCTCCGGGCTCAGTGTATTGATGAAGGGGTAGTTCCGGCTGACCCGGTAACTGTTGCTTTGCACACAGCTTTTATCGAGAGCATTAAAACATTCGGTCGGGTCCATGAAGCGACTATGTTGATGTCATATAAATGGAAGAGCAAAAATTTTACCTCTGATCTTGATGTCGGACTTAAACTTTTTCTTAGAGGGAAGATTCCGCTGCTGCCAAAAAAGAGTAAAAATATGGCAAAGATCAAGGAAATTTTTAAAGAATCTGGCAAGTGAGGCCGGTAATATATTTTTAATATTAAGGGTAAAAGAGTAACCTATGGGTGAAACCTATTCATATTATCCCGGGTGTACATCACATTCGACCGCGATTGAGTATATCGAAGCCAGTAAAGCGGTGATGGACAGTCTCGGCATTGAGCTTAAAGAGCTTGATGATTGGTGTTGTTGCGGAGCGGCGTCGGCCCATAACCTCTCGAGCTCATTGGCGCTTGGACTCTCGTCATTTAATGTCGGAGAAGCTCATAAAGCCGGGGCCGATCTGGTGATTCCTTGTGCCGGTTGTTACGGTAATCTAGCGCAGGCCAACTACGTTATGCGTAACGATGAAGAGGAGCGCCAGCGGCTTGAAAAGCAGCTTGATTTTACCTATAACGCCAATGTGAAAATGCTTTCTTTAGTCGATCTTTTGGCCCGTGAAGAACTGCGTCCAGCGATTAAAGAACTCGTTAAAAAACCGTTAAAGGGACTTAAGGTGGTTTGCTATTACGGCTGTGCTATTGTCCGCCCGGCGGCGATAACCGGGGTTGATGACACTGAAAATCCGCTGCGGATCGATACGATGATGGCTGATCTTGGGGCTGAGGTTATCGATTGGTCCTGTAAAGTCGACTGTTGTGGTGGTGACTTAGGGCTTACTGATGCTGAGAAAACCAGCGAATTGGTTAATAAAATAATTGATTATGCGGTTGCTGCGGAGGCTGATTGCCTGGTAACTTCCTGTGCCTTGTGTGAAGCTAATATTGATATTCGGCAACAGCGACTGCCAATCCTCTATTTTACCGAAATGATGGCTGAGGCTTTTCAGGTTGGTGATCGTTCACGTTGGTGGAAGAAACATTTTAATGATCCGTCGAAGCTTTTTTAAGTATTATGCCCTTTGAAAATAAAGACAATAAAATAATGACTAAAGAAAAGAAGGTTGCAGTAATCGGCGGTGGTTTTGCCGGGATGACTGCGGCTCTACAACTTGCTGAACAGGGAATCAAGGTTACTCTGGTTGAGAAAGAGGCTGCTATTGGTGGCTTTTTCCCGCTTCTGGATAATACATTTCCGACAAACTCCTGTGGGGTATGTTTTCTCTCACCAAAACAGCCGGCCTATTGCCCTTTTGTTGAATGCCGCCTGCATGAGAACCTTGAGATCAAAGTGAACAGCACACCCTTGTCACTTAGTGGTGAACCGGGTGATTTTAGGATGACCTTGGCTGTAACCCCGAATGGTGTTGACCAGGACAAATGTATTGATTGTGGGAAATGTTCTGCAGTTTGTCCGGTCAATGTCGCTTACGAGTTTAGTGAAGGGCTTGAAGAGCGCTCAGCAATTTATAAGCTTTATCCGAAGATGGTTAATGCTGGCTATAGAATTGATTCTGAAAATTGCACGAAATGCGGTGCTTGTGTTGAGATTTGTCCGACCAAAGCGATTGATCTTGATGCCTTTGCTGTAACTGAGGAGGAGATTACGGCTGATGCCGTCCTTTTGACCCCGGGATTTTCGCTGGTTGATAGTGGCTTAAAGGGCGAATATGGTTTTGGTCGCTATAAAAATGTGGTTTCCAGTCGCCAGCTTGAAAGAATGATAAGTTTTTCCGGCCCCAGTCTCGGGAAACCGGTATCCCCCGCTGATGGCAGTGCTCCGAAACGGATCGCTTTTATTCAGTGTGTTGGTTCACGGGATAACTCTTGTGGTCGAGGTTACTGCTCTTCAGTCTGTTGTATGTATGCAACTAAGCAGGCGATGTTTATTCGTGAGAGATGCCCTGAAACTGAAGTTGTGGTCTACTATATGGATCTCCGCGGAATGGGTAAGGGCTATGAAAAATATTTTAATCAGGCTAAAAACGAGCATGCTGTAGAGTACCGACGGTCCATGGTTTCAACTGTCAAAGAGGACCCGAAAACCAAAAAACTTAACTTGGTTTACGATAGTGACGCAGGATTTTCTCAAGACACAGTTGACTTGGTAGTACTTTCTTTAGGTTTTGATGCGCCGAAAATTGATTTTGCCGCTGACATCGGACTTGAACTGGATGAGTATGGCTTTTGCCGCACGGCTGAGTTTGCGCCAACCTTAACCTCAAAACCAGGTCTTTTTGCCGCTGGTGCCTTTAATGGGCCCAAGGATATACCCGAAACAGTTCTTGAAGCTACGGCTGCAGCTGATTCAGTGATTATCTCTTTAGGTGCTCTCGAAACCGATTCTAATAATGCAACTGACGCTTTGCCGGTTGAACCAACCCATCCGGAAGAGGGTGATGTCTGGATTGAAGAGCCCAAGATCGGTATCTTTTTATGTTCATGTGCTGGTACTATAGCGGCTGACATTGACCTTGACACTCTTTGTGCGGAGCTTAAAAAACGATCTTACGTTGCCTGTGCTGAAGTTGTGGATAATATCTGTACTCCAGAGGGCTTGCTCGGATTGCGTCATTTTATTGGTGAACATGAACTTAACCGGATTATTATTGGCGCCTGCTCGGTGCGTGAGATGGAGCGCTCATTAGACGCCTTTGCTGAAAAGATTGGTTTTAACCGAAATGCATTTGTCGTGACGAATTTACGTGAGCAGTGTCTGTTCCCTCATGCTGGAGAACCTGAAGTTATCAACGGTAAAGCCAAAGCTCTACTGAATGCCAGTTATGCGCAAGTTTTTAATAACCTTCCAGCTCCGGCGGTTACGGTGTCGGTGACGGATCGGGCCCTGGTTGTTGGTGGTGGTGTTGCCGGACTCAAAGCCGCCCTTTCGCTCTCAGCTCGTGGTTGTCAAGTGACGCTGGTTGAAAAAGATGAGTGTTTAGGAGGTCGTCTTAGGCTCGCTCATTACACTTTAGAGGGTTCCAAACCGTCGGAACTGCTTAATAGCCTGATTCCTGCAGTTGAGGCTGACAATCAAATTGAGGTTTTGCTCAAGGCTGAAATCACTGAACATCTGGGCCGGGTTGGTCGCTATACGACGACAGTGAAACTTGCTGACGAGGACGATAGCCGATCTATAGAGCACGGAGTCTTGCTGATGGCAACCGGTGGTCAAGAGGCTGAAACCAGCGAGTACCTTAAAGGTCAGAGTGAGAAAATTTTGACCCAAAGTGAGCTCGAAAAACAGCTTGCAACCACCCCTGAGCAATTACATGATTTAAGTGAAGTTGTGATGATTCAGTGTGTCGGTTCGCGTGAGGATGGGAAACGAGAATACTGTAGCCGGGTTTGTTGTACCCATGCCCTGAAAAACGCATTACGCTTAAAAGAGATTGCCCCGGAGTGCAAAATTACAGTTCTCTATCGTGATCTCCGTTCATACGGGCTCTTTGAGGATTACTATCGCAAAGCCCGCGATTTGGGCATCCTCTTCTCGCCCTATGAAGTTGAACGAAAACCTGAAGTAACCGCATCTGGGTCTGATTTGAGTTTATCCTATTATGACCAAATTCTAAAGCAGGATGTGACATTGTCTCCTGAGCTGCTTGTCTTAAGCGTTGGGGTAGAACCTGGGGATTTCAGTGAACTTGCAAAAACATTCTCACTACCACTTGATGAGTACGGGTTTTTTGCTGAGTCTAACAGCAAAGCGGCACTGGTCGATTTTGTTGGTGAGGGGCGTTACCATTGCGGTTTGGCTTCAGCCCCATTGCATATTAAAGAGACCCTGATTCGGGCGCAGGCGGCGGCATCTAGAGCGGCAACTGTATTGAGTCGAAAAGAGATCAAAAGCACCAAGAATATGGTCATCGTTAGTACTAGGCTCTGCAGTGGTTGTGGACTTTGTGTTGATGCTTGCCCTTATGATGCCCGCGAAATCAATTTGGCGACGAAGATTGCCGAAGTCCATTCCGAACTCTGTCATGGATGTGGTAGCTGTGCCGCAGTCTGTCCGAATGGAGCGACTCAGCAGATCGGTTTTGATAAAGGCCAGATGATGGCAGTAACGAATGAATTGATGCGCTAGGAGCCTGTCCTAGAATGTCTTTTTTCCCCAGCTCGGCGTTATTTTTTGAAAATAATGCTCGAAATACTAGGTGTATATCTGTGCTTATTGTCAAAAAATGCCTTGATCTGAGAAAAAAATCCTATTCTCGGACAGGCTCCTAGGAGGGTAAATGTATGGACAAGATAAAACTACCTCTATCGGAATTTACTGTTGCACAAAAACTTGGTATTATGGAGGATATTTGGACTGATCTTGCTAATTACGAAGATCGATTTCAATCACCAGCCTGGCATCAAGCAGTTATAGAAGACAGGGAAAGGTTAAATTAGTAACAAAATAGATATAAGAAATGGTTACAATAAAACTTTTAAGGAAACAAAATCATGTCTGATTCTAAATTTGAACCAAGGATAGTCGGTTTTTTATGTCACTGGTGTACCTATACTGGTGCAGATTTGGCGGGAACCACACGTCAGCAATACCCGGCTGGAATTAGGATTATTCATCTGATGTGTTCCGGGGCGATTGATGTTGTCTATGTGCTTAAATCTCTACTTGATGGAGCTGATGGGGTTTTGATCGGCGGATGTCACCCTGGAGATTGTCATTATCAGACTGGCAACCTGAAAGCGCGTCGCCGTATTGCTCTTTTGCGGTCGATAATGGATACTCTGGGGCTTGATCAAGAACGGGTCTGGCTCCGCTGGATCAGTGCTAGTGAGGGTCGTCTTTTTGCCGAGACTATTCGTGAATATGATGGAGCACTACAGAGTCAAGGGCAGAACCCTCTCGCAGACGAATGGGATCTGTAAGGTCAGATTTCAAACCTCCGCAGGCGGGGTCATTTCTTGACTATGGCGTATCGAGAAGGTCGGATAAGTAGACAATCTTCCAACAGCCATTGTCAAGATGTGACCCCATTTGAGAGGGCGAAGCAAGGTTCGTCGCCATTTAATGTATATTTAATGTGGTGCGTACTTAATATAGTTACAGTATTAGCAAGTTTGGAGAAATTGAACCATGAAAACGACAGTAATTGATCTCTCAGCAGACTCATTTAATGGTGAGATCGAAGCATTTTTAACTCGTCTCCTAGAGAGTGACCTGGTCGGTAGCCTACTGGTTCCGAAAAAAACTACTGGTGGCGATAACTATGTTCATGCACTGATTAAGAATCCAGCCCTTTTGGCAGATACCGATATTGGGGCACCGGTCATGCCGGTACAGGCAGCCCGGATTATTTCAAATCTGACCTTTCGTGATCCGGGTGAGAAGATTGGGGTGGTTGTCAAACCCTGTGAAGCCCGGGCTTTGGTTGAACTTGCCAAATTTAAGCAGATCACCCGAGAAGCTCTGGTAATTATCGTAGTTGATTGTCTCGGAACTTATGAACCGAAGGCTTTTTCTGCTCTGGTTAAATCCGGTAAGAGTCCGGCTCTTGACCTGCGCAAGCAGGCTGTGACCGGAGCTTGTAATGCCGACGATTCTGCTGCTTTCCGTTCTGCCTGTGAGATTTGTGAATACCCGGCTTTAGATACCAGCGTTGTTGATATCGTGGTTGGTCTTTGGGGTGTCGATACTGAAAAACAGCTCTATATTGAAGCCAATGATGAACTGGCTGATGTTATGAATGAAAAAAATATCCTGGAATTTAATGGTCAGGATAACTCTAAGCGGCAAGAGATTATCGCATCGGTCAAGGCTGAGCGCAGCAACTCCTGTACTCAGGTATTGGGTGATTTCAGTAGCAAGGTCAACTCGATTAAAGGTATTCAGGAGT
Source organism: Pseudomonadota bacterium (assembly GCA_030641485.1). Classification (GTDB taxonomy): domain Bacteria; phylum Desulfobacterota; class Anaeroferrophillalia; order Anaeroferrophillales; family Tharpellaceae; genus Tharpella. The sequence continues at coordinate 2,626 of DAOWHJ010000070.1, read as the reverse complement.
TACTCTCAACCTGTATGCGCTGTCACAACTGTATGATCAACTGCCCGATTTGCTACTGTCGAGAATGTGTTTTTCGTTCACCGACATTTGAACATACTCCCGATCAGTATTTAAGTTGGGCCAATGACAAAGGTGCGATTCGGATGCCTGCGAATACGGTAATGTTCCACCTGACCCGCTTAAATCATATGGTTATCTCCTGCATCGGTTGTGGAATGTGTGATACCGCTTGTCCTAATGATATATCGGTTATGTCACTCTTCCGTACGGTTGGTAATAATGCTCAGAAGATGATGGAATATGAGCCCGGTCGCAGCTACGATGAGCCCGCACCGGCGACTACATTCCAGGATACTGAACTTGTGACTGAAGCTGGAATGAGTGGCCATTAAGTTTTTACTTAGCCATCTAGTGATTTTTTTACAAAATAAAAAGAAATTTAGTAGCTTACTGGGTAAATTTAATTTTTCAATAAAAAAATAGATCTCAGAAAGTTACTCATCCAGATTTGCTGGATTAGAAACATTTTTCCGCCAGGAGGAAGATTGCCATGAGTGAGGCAAAACAGGAAATCAGAGTAGCGACCGGAGACCGGGCTATTCTGCCGGAAGGTACAAAATTGGTGCCGATCTACATTATGGGTAAACAGTACCAGGTACCCGAAACCATGACGATTCAAAAAGCGGTTGAGTATGCTGGGTACCAGTTTATTCGTTCCTGCGGGTGTCGTGGCGGTATTTGTGGCGCCTGTCCAACCATATTTAGAATTGCAGGTGACTATAAACTCAATTTCTGCCTTGCCTGTCAGACCGTAGTTCAAGCAGAAATGTATCTGACTCAGTTGCCTTTCTTTCCTGCGAATCGGACAACCTACGATATTGAGCAAGTTGACGCTTCAGCGGAAACAGTTATGAAACTCTATCCTGAGGTGATGAAATGTGTAGCCTGTAATACCTGCACAAAAGCCTGTCCGATGGATATTGAAGTTATGGAATATGTCAACGCAGCCATGCGTGGTGATGTTGCCAAAGCTGCGCGCCTCTCTTTTGACTGTATTCAGTGTGGACTCTGCTCTTCGCGTTGTCCGGCGCAGATTCAGCACTTTCACTTGGCCCAGCTCTGTCGTCGTGTCCATGCTAAGTATCAGGTTAAAAAAGCAGAACATTTAATCCCTCGGGTTGAAAATATCAAAGCTGGTAAGTTTGAAGCGATGCTTAAAGATCTAGTCGTAAGCGATGAAGATAAGTTACGCGAACTCTATGTTGCTCGAGAAATGGAGCCTCAGGATAGTAGCGAGTGGCAGCCAGAAGAGAAACAGTTTCTATAAAATAATAAACGAAAGTTACGAATAGAGGTTTAATCATGGGTTACACACCTGAAATGCTGGATTTGATTAAAAAAGTTGAGGCCAGCCGACCGGAGAGACTTGAGCGCAGTCGTAAAGGGCTCGATTTTGAGGCCTTAACTTTGGCCGGGCGCGAAGAGGTTTTAAGTAAGTTCCATCCCGATTATAAGCCCGAAGGTCGTCGTGATGTTAAGATTGGCCCTAGCAAAGGGGAGAACTATCCTGATGAGTTCGTAGACATTTTAGAGTCGAAAGCCCGACTTATGGTCGCCAGTGCCGAACTTGAAAAATTGACTACCCATGAAACCGATGTTTTGGTTATCGGCGGTGGTGGCGGTGGGACTTCCGCTGCTCTGATGGCGCAGGAGAGCGGTTGTAAGGTTATTCTTGCCACAAAATTGCGCCATGGTGATGCGAATACAGTAATGGCAGAAGGTGGTATTCAGGGTTCAACCCAGGAAGTTGATTCTCCCTATTATCACTATCTTGATGTCATCGGTGGTGGTCACTTTACTAATACTCCGGAGTTGGTTGCGGCCCTGACTAACGATGCGCCGCTGGTCATCGAATGGCTTGAGCGTTTAGGGTTGATGTTTGATAAAAATCCTGACGGCCGCTTAAGGGTTCGTCACGGTGGTGGAACCAGTCGTAAGCGGATGCACTCATCCGGGGATATGACTGGTTCGGCAATTATGCGGGTTTTGCGAGATGAGTCGCGAAATCGTGCCGATGATATTGAGGTGCTTGAGTTTTCGTCCGCAATTGAGATCTTGAAAGATAGTCAGGGTCGAGCGGCTGGAGCCCTTTTCTATAATCTTGAGACTGAAGAGTATTTTGTCATTAAAGCAAAATCTGTGGTCATGGCCACCGGCGGTTATGGTCGCCTTCATATTCAGGGATTTGCAACAACTAACCACTACGGTGCAACTGCTGATGGTCTGGTTATGGGTTATCGGGCTGGGGTGCCGCTCGCATTTATGCACTCTACCCAGTATCATCCGACCGGGGTTGCCTTTCCTGAACAGAATATCGGGCTATTGATTACTGAAAAAGTTCGCGGTTTGGGCGCTAATTTGCTCAATATTAATGCTGAACAGTTTGTGTTTGAACGTGAGCCGCGTGATGTCGAATCGGCCTGTATTATTCGTGAATGTATGGAGCGGGGCCAGGGGATTGTGACAGCAACCGGTCGGGTCGGAGTCTGGCTTGACTCTCCGATGATTGAGGTTCTTGAAGGTCCGGGATCAGTTAAGCGCGAGTTGCCAGCCACACATATTCAGT
>DAOWHJ010000049.1 GCA_030641485.1 Pseudomonadota bacterium | reverse complement strand
CAAAGGCGGGAGCCCGAGAACAACCGATCACAAAAAGTCTGGCAAGTTAGGCGGAATACCTCAAAACGGCCGAACCAGGTCAGGTTTGGCTGTTCCCGTCCAAGCAATCTAAAACCGGACACATTAGCTGGCCAGATCATGCCTTCAAGTCAGTAGTCAAAGCCGCTGGCCTCGATCATAACCAGGTCGTCATCCATACCCTACGACACACCGCCATAACCCACCTTGTACAAGCCGGTGTCGACCTTCCCACAGTACAACGTATTTCCGGTCACAAAACCCTGCAAATGGTAGCCCGCTACAGCCACCAGAACGGCGAGCATATCCAATCAGCTATGGACGTACTAGAGGAGCGCTACAATATCAGTTCTTGAGATCAGCAGGGAGAAAGGAAGGTAATTGAGATTCTGACGTTATAACCCAGAATCTCTGGCACGATTACACAGGAATTACACATACACCCTGTCAAAAGCAAATAAAGGGGTACAGCTGAAAAGCCGTAACCCTTTATTTTTATTGATGGTGCCGGAGGTCGGAATCGAACCGACACGGGGTCGCCCCCGCGGGATTTTGAGTCCCGTGCGTCTACCAATTTCACCACTCCGGCACGGAGGTCACGCTTCTATCAAAAAGAGGCTCTGCTGTCAAGCAGGATTTGCCCGATTACTTGCATGCTCACGAGTTTATGCGGCTACCACTATAGAGTGGATAGGCATCAAGGTCGCAGGCGATGCCGCCATTATCAAAAGACCAGCGCCGGTCTGCCCTTAAACCAACCTCCTTTAAGAGATTACGATTACCACTAAAAATAAATGCCTCATAGCCGGTAGCCGATTGTTTGAGAAAATCACCGAAGCGCCGGTAAGTCACTTTAAGCTCCTCTTCTTCCCCTAAACGATGGCCATATTCGGGGTTACAGATCAGGACCCCACCACCTTGCGGGATTGGAGTTTCAGCAAAATCACAGACCAGAAATTCAATAACATCATCGACTTCGGCCCGAACGGCATTCTCTTTGGCAACCTTGATCATCTCAGGGTCGATATCGGTGGCAATCAGGCGAATTTTACGATCCGGCCGAGCTTCTCTCATAGCTGTAGCTTTAAGGGCTAAAAGATCCATATTTTTAAATCCGACCAGTGATTGAAAAGAGTAGGATTGGCGCAAAAGCCCGGGAATCCGTTTCTGGGCAATCAGTGCGGCTTCAATCGCTAAAGTACCGCTGCCACACATTGGATTGATAAAATTTTTCGACCCGTTCCAGCCACTTGCCATGATCAGGGCCGCAGCCAAGGTTTCACGCAACGGCGCCTTACCCGGATCGAGACGATAGTCGCGTTGGGCCAAGGTCGGACCGGAGGTGTCAAGATAGATTTTCACCTCATCTTGTTGCCAGAACAGATAAAAAACCAACTTATCACGAAGTGGTCCACTATCTGGACGTCGACCGCAAACCCGCCGGATTCGATCAACAATTGCATCTTTTACGCGCAAATTGGCGAAACGACTATCGCGAATAGTCGGATTATCGACGACCGAGGTAACCGAAAAATAACCATCTGCCGAAATCAGATTCTCCCAAGGCAGAGGTATCAGTTTATCGTAAAGCTGATCGGGGTCGGAAGCTTGAAATGAAGCCAAACGCCACAGAACCCGCTGGCCGGTACGCAGGTTAAGATTGAGCTTAAGGGCATCAGCAAAATTGCCTTTGGTGGTAATTGAAGTTGATTTCTCTTCAATTATCGGCATTTTTAAAGCCCGCAGCTCTTTATTCAAAAATGGTGCAACACCGGGTGAACAGGGGACAACAATATGGTGACGGCCCTCTAAAAGATCCATGATATTAATACCTTACCGAACCAGCGTAAATTGGGGACACAAAAACTGCGCTGAACAGTTACAATATGAGTTACTTATTTTCGAGCATAAGCCCGCATCAAGCCAGAATCTCGGTACCTACCCCTTCAGGGGTGAAAATTTCTAAAAGCAGACAATGGGGGGTGCGACCGTCAACAATATGAGTCTTGCTGACCCCGGCCTCAAGTGCATCAAGACAGCAGGCGATCTTAGGCAACATCCCACCCTTGATCGTACCATCTGCAATCAGCGCTTCAACTTCCCGACGATTTATACTGCTCAGGAGTTCACCAGCAAGGTTGCTGACCCCGGGTACATCCGTCAAGAGAACCAACTTCTCGGCTTTCAACGCCGAGGCCATCGCCCCGGCAACCAAGTCGGCATTGATATTGTAAGTTTCACCCGCATCATCAACCCCGACTGGCGCGATAACCGGTATAAACCCAGCCTCATCAAGTCGATTGAGGATTTCAGGGTTAACCTGGGCCACACGACCAACCTTACCGACATCAATAATTTCCGGCGGCTGATCGACCTTGGGGGTATCGTACATCAGTAGTTTTTCAGCCTGTAGCAGCCGACCATCCTTACCACTCAAGCCGACCGCAACCCCACCATGCTGGTTTATCAGGTTAACAATTGTCTTGTTCACCTTACCAACCAGAACCATCTCAACCACATCCATGGTGTCCTGGTCAGTAACCCGCATCCCCTGAACAAATGAGCTCTTGATCCCCATTCTCTCCAGAACTTTACCGATCTGCGGCCCTCCACCGTGAACAATTACTGGGTTGATACCGATAAATTTAAGCAGAACAATATCTTTAGCGAAAGACTCTTGTAAATCCTCATCAACCATGGCGTGACCACCATACTTGATGACTAAAGTTTTACCGTAAAACTTTCTGATATAGGGCAGTGACTCACTTAAAATCTCGGCTTTTTGGAGAATTTTTTCCATAGTTCATACCCACGTTATAAAATATAGCGGCCTAAATCTTCGTCTTCAACCACATCATCAAGTTTGCGACGCACTTCATCAGCATCAATCTTGACGGTTACGCCATCCATTTCTGAGGCATTGAAAGAGACCTCATCCAGCAGGCACTCTAAAACCGTATGCAGGCGTCGAGCCCCGATATTTTCATGTTTTTCATTAGCTATACAGGCAATCTCAGCCAGCTGTTCAATCGCATCGGCACCGATTTGCAAGGTCACACCTTCAGTCTTCATCAACTCAACGTATTGACGGGTTAAGGCATTTTCAGGTTCAGTGAGAATGCGGACAAAATCATCTTTATCGAGTGAATCCAATTCAACCCGAATCGGGAAACGCCCCTGCATCTCGGGAATCAGATCGGAAGGTTTGGTCCCATGAAAAGCTCCCGCTGCAATAAAGAGAATATGGTCAGTCTTTACGATACCGTATTTAGTGTTAACCGAGGATCCTTCAACAATCGGCAACAGATCGCGTTGAACCCCCTCACGCGAAACATCCGGAGTCGAAGTTCCTTCACGAGCAACCACTTTATCGATCTCATCTAAAAAGATAATTCCATTTTGCTCAACCCGGGATTTGGCCTCATTGACCACCTTATCCATATCAACCATCCGCTGGGCCTCGCGTTCGACCAGGATATCATAGGCTTCAGGAACCTTAACCTTCTTCTTTTTGGTCTGTTTCGGCATCAGGTTCTCAAACATATCTTTGATGTTGATATCCATCTCTTCAAAACCACCCGCCGAAAAAATCTCGACCACCGGGGTAGCTTGCTGGGTAATTTCAAGATCAACACTGCGGTCGTCGAGTTTTCCATTGCGAAAAAGTTTACGCAATTTCTCCCGGGTTTTCTGTTGGCGCTCATCGACCACCGGCTCAGGTTCAGGCTCTTCGGCACTAACTTGGGTCATCTCAATCAGCTCTTCGAAATCACCCTCAGCAACCATCTCAAATACATTGGTTGCGGCGTCATCACCTTCAGAATCAGTTTCTTCTACTGGCGCCGGCTGAGGTTTTGATGCTGGAGCTGTGACCGGCGGCAAGAGCAGATCAAGCAGGCTCTCTTCCGCAAAATCTTTAGCCTTGACTTGGACATTTTCAGTCTCCTCCTGTTTTACCATTGTCACCGCCAACTCCGTCAGGTCGCGAATCATCGACTCAACGTCGCGGCCGACATAGCCGACCTCGGTAAATTTTGAGGCCTCCAGCTTAATAAACGGAGCTTTGGCAAGTTTGGCCAGGCGCCGGGCAATCTCGGTTTTCCCAACACCTGTGGGACCAATCATGATGATATTTTTCGGAGCAATCTCATCACGCAAAGCCGGGTCAACCTGCTGGCGCCGCCAGCGATTACGTAGCGCAATCGCCACCGCCCGCTTGGCATCGTTCTGACCAACAATATATTTATCCAGTTGTACAACTATCTCTTTGGGGGTTAATGTTGAAGCCATCTACTTCTCATCCTCCTGCTTCTGCTCTTGTGGCAGAATTTCCAGGGTTAAGCGATCATTAGTATAGATACAAATTTCGGCGGTAATTTTCATCGCTTCTCTAATAATCTTATCAGCTTTAAGCTCCGTATTACGGTGCAATGCCCGAGCCGCAGCTTCTGCATACGGAGCGCCGGAACCAATCCCGACAATACTGTCATCAGGCTCGATAACGTCACCATTGCCAGAGATAACAAAAATATGTTCCTCATCGGCAACAATCAACAACGCCTCAAGCCGACGCAACATCTTGTCCATACGCCAGTCTTTAGCCATTTCGACTGCCGCCCGGGTCAGGTTTCCATTATAAAGTTCTAGTTTTTCCTCAAAACGCTCAAACAGGGTAAAAGCATCGGCGGTCGAGCCCGCAAAACCGGCCAGAACCTGCTCATCAAAAAGCCAGCGCACCTTACGAGCACCGTGCTTCATCACGGTATCACCTAAAGTGACCTGACCATCACCACCCATAGCCACCTGCTCACCACGGCGCACTGCCAGAATCGTTGTTCCTCTAAACATCAATAACTCCTTAAAATAATTAAAGCTTACCCGAAGTTCGATCCTCACCCTGAGCTAAGGGGTGAGCTTTATCGTAGACCTCGAGGAGCCGTTTCACATCGACATGGGTATAACGCTGGGTCGTTGAAAGAGAAGTGTGTCCCAAGAGTTCTTGAATTACGCGAAGATCAGCCCCATTTTGCAACAAATGAGTTGCAAATGAGTGCCGCACAGCGTGCGGGGTCAATGGCTTTTGCAGCCCAGCATGCAAACCATACTTTTTCACTATGGTTGAAAGCGAACGTGCACTCAGACGCCCACCCCGCGCATTAAGAAACAGAGCATCTCCAGCTGAAGCTGAGGCTTCTCGCCTTCGTTCAAGATATTTGTGCAAAATATCAGCCGCGACTCGCCCTAAAGGCACCAGACGCTCTTTACGCCCTTTACCCAAAACCCTAACCACCGCATCGGCAAAGCGGATATTGCCAATATCAAGTTCAGCCACTTCTGAAACCCTGAGACCACAAGCATACATTAGTTCCAAAACCGCCCGATCTCTGAGTTTAAGCTCATCACCAGAAAAGTCGATATCAAGCAAGCGGGCGGCCTCTTCCTCCTCCAAGTAGACCGGCAGATGACGTGAGCTCCGAGGGGGACGTAACAGAGCGGCGGGATTTGTCGTCAAGCCATGCCGATTACCAAGATAATTGAAAAAGGTCTTTATCGACGCAACTTTTCGGCCCACAGAAGCAGCTCCGTCGGTGGTCATGCGAGCCCGGACAAATTTTTGCAAGTGAAAATCCTTTACCTGCTGCCATACCTCATTATCAACAAGGCTGAGTGGAAAATTAAACTCTTCAGCTAAAAAAAGTCGCAACTGCTCGATATCTGCGGTATAGGCCCTAACTGTATGCGGCGAGAGCTGACGCTCAATCTCAATATAACGAATAAAATCTGCAACCAGATTTGCCATAAAAATTTACTCTTACAAAAACAATATGAGCTAGTGACTTAGTTCGCGTTAGACAAATATAATCAACCCCAACTTGACATTTCTAGATTTGATAGGTTAGTAGGTGCGCCTTACCATTAGGAGTCTGTCAGACTATCAACCACGACGAGCGGAAATAAATACGTTGCCGGAAAAAAAAGAGTTCCCCTTTCTTCTCATCTTCATACTGCTTTCGCTACTCCTGCACCTGGGGCTGGCTTACCATTATCGCGCCTGGGCTCCAGCCAGCAAAGCTCTTGATGAGTTGCTGCGCAAAAAGAAGAATGACATCCCGGTTCAGATAATTGAGTTGCCACCCCAAAAGAAGAGTAAAGAAAAACCTAAACCGCCACCAAAAAAACCAAGTTTCCTGACTGACCGCAACCAGCAAACAAAAACTGAAACCAGAACTGATGCGAGCTCCCCGAAAGCGCTAAAGGTTAAACCTGCCCCTCCGAAACCTCAGGCAAAACCACAACCAAAAGTAAAACCTGTGGTGAAACCCAAGCCCAAACCTGAAAGACGACCCAAAACTGACCGACCAGACACCGCCAAACCCAAACCTCAAATAAAAGCCCCAGACCAGGTGTTAGCGGCTGAAAAAAAGGCGGCCAAAAAAGACGTTGCCAAGAGAACAGAGCCCGACATCAAAAAGCTGTTCCCATCGTTTGAGGAGCTCACAAAAATTACGAAAGAGCAAAACCGACGCCAGGTCGCCCCGACCGGAGAGCAGAACCCACGCCTACCCAACAAATTGAAAAGGGGCACCGAGATCTCTCTCAACACCCTCGATTATAAGTTCCACTCCTACTATCTGGCTCTGAAAAGAAAGATAGAGTTAGTCTGGGAATACCCCTACAAGGCCCGTCGGACGGGGGCTCAGGGACGGTTGTTAATGCGCTTTGTCATCAACCAGGATGGCTCCCTGGCTGAAGTCAAAATCCTGCGCTCATCCGGCAACGCCCTACTCGACAGTGAGGCAGTTCGAGCAATTCACAACGCGGCTCCCTATCCACCGCTCCCGGAACGGATGCACAGTAAACGCCTTGCGATTACCGCAACCTTTGAATATTCCCTAAGTTACCGCTCAGTCCACTAGAAGTCTGTTCGAGAATGACCTTTTTCCCCAGCTCTTCGTTATTTTTTTCAAATAATGCTCGAAATACTAAGTGTATGTCTGCGCTTATTTGAAAAAAATGCCTCGATCTGAGAAAAAACTTCTATTCTCGTACAGCCTCCTGACTGTTCGAGATGCTAAGCTGCAGCGGCGGTTTTGGCCGCCTCGGGTTTAGCCTTAGCTTTAGTCTCGCTTTTCTCTGACTTTTGTGCAGATTTATTATCCGGTGAAGCTTTCTTCTCTTCAGGCTTCCGATTTTTACCATATTCAGTAGCATACCAACCACCACCTTTCAAAACAAAGGAGGTTGATGATATCAACTTATGAACCGGCCCACTACAATCAGGGCACTCTTTTAAAGGTTCGGCAGTAATCTTCTGCAACATCTCAAATTGATTCTCACACTTTTCACACTGATACTCATAAATCGGCATAACACTTAGTCCTAAAAGTTTTATTAATAATTCGTAACTATTCAGAGTTGCACCATAAAGTTACTAACAATGACGATGAACTTTGCTTCGACCTCATAAACGGGGACAAAGCTGGCGGTGCTGACGCACCTTGTACCAGCAATGACCCCAATCTTTCTATTTATGTATTTATGTACAATTCTGCAAAAGAGCAATTAATTTGACTCCGTTTAAATCCATAATATGGACCGTTTTACGGCGTGACTTCAGACCGCGGACAACTTCTATTCGCCCCCGAGGCAGTTTTAAGGCCTTGGCTAGAAAATCGCGACAGAGACGATTGGCAGCACCCTCGACCGGCGGTGCCGTAAGTAAAATCTTAAGTGCCTGATCATGCACTCCGACAATCTGATTCCGGGCCGCACGAGGCTGGACAAAAACCTTGAAATCAATTCCGTCAACCCGCTCCTGAAACCACAAATCGGTCATAGAGGACATTTTCAAACAGTCTCCTAGCGGGCTAGATTGTGGGCAAACTGTATCAAAGTCTGAACGACAAAGGACTGAATAAAGAATATTCCCAACATAATTATCATCGGGGCAAAATCCATCCCCCCCATCGCTGTCCATGGCAACCAACGCCGCACCAGAGCAAAAACTGGCTCCGTCACCTGATAGAGAAACCTGACAATGGGGTTACGCGGATCGGGATTGACCCAGGACAAAAGTGCCCGGATAATAACAACCCAAAGGTAGAGACTTAATAAAATATCAAGAAGTTTAGCGACTGAAATCAAAAGACTACTTACAGCGTACATAGTTTACCATCCACATTTATTTATTAGCTATACCAGCAAACGCCAGTTGGCGGCCGGTTATAGCATGATCGCGACGATAGGAAAAGCAGAAATCCTGGCAACAGGTACATATTGCAACAGCATGAAAGTTATCAGGGGCAATGCCTGCGGCCAGAAGCTGACTTTTTTGCACCGCCACCAGGTCAAGATGAAAACCCGAGTTTTGCTCTCGGTACCATCCCTTAACCCCTCGCAATTCCGGCAACCGGGCAAAGCGCTCAATCACTTCGATCCCGACCTCAAAACAGCAGGCACCAATCGCCGGGCCAGCATAAACCAAAAGATCTGCAACCGGAACTGAAAACAAGCGCGCAAATTCTGCGACAACTTCAACGGCAACCCCCTTTTCCAAGCCCCGCCAACCCGCGTGGACCACGGCTACAGCCCGTTCTTTTTTATCAATTATTATCAGCGGCAAACAGTCCGCTGTCAAAATCCCGAGCAAAATTCCAGGTTCTGCAGTCAAAAGGGCATCAGCTTCAGCCAAATCCAGTTGCCCTGAAGTCTCTAAATAAGACCCCGTAACCACCTTACAGCAATTACCGTGCACCTGCTTGCAAGTTACCAGTGTGGAAAAACTGTCGTTTCCTACTCCTGCAAGTAAATCGTGACGATTTTCAGTAACTGTCGCAGCCTCATCACCAACACTATAACTCATGTTGGCTGAAGCAAAAGGACCTTGACTTAAGCCCCCCGAACGCAGGCCAAAACCCAAAGTCAACGTCGCTGACGCAGCCACCCTAAGGTAGGCAGGCCCGGATTGATTGTCAAGGCTGAAAGGATAATTTAACTGCAAACTCAAACCGATCTTTCCAAATTATTTAAGCGATCCAGAAGAGACTCCATATCCTCAGGTAATGAACTATCGAACTCTTTATAATCACCACTTACAGGATGCCTGAAACCGAGAGCTCGGGCATGCAGTGCCTGACGCTGAAACTGCACCAGAAAATCACTACCACAAGCTGCACTCGACCTGCGACTGACACCCTTTTTTCCATAAACCTGGTCACCAACTAGTGGGTAACCGGCCTCACTTAAATGCACTCTGATTTGATGAGTGCGGCCGGTCTCGAGCCGCAAAGAGACCAAGGAACAAGCCCCGGTCGGGTAGTAACGTAGAACCTGAAAATTAGTCTGGGCCCGTTTGCCCCCTTTCGTAACAGATGCCATTTTTTTACGCTGTCGCGGATGACGGCCAATTGCAGACCGATAAGATCCTGAAGCCGGAAGCAAGCGACCATAGACCAAAGCAACATACTCCCGCTTAATTGTATGCTCTTTAAATTGAAGTGCCAACCCCTGATGAGTAATATCATCCTTGGCCACCACCAACAAGCCGGATGTGTTCTGATCCAAACGATGAACAATCCCAGGACGCATCACCCCGCCGATACCGGCTAAGTCACCACAATGGTGGAGCAGAGCATTAACTAAGGTGCCATCAGGGTTGCCAGCCGCCGGATGGACAACCATACCGGCGGCTTTATTAACAACCAGCAAATGCTGATCTTCGTAGACGATTTCTAAGGGTAAATTCTGAGCTTCGAGTTGAAGTGGCGTTGGTGGCGGGACTCTTAGGGAAATCCGATCTCCAACCTTTAGAGAGTGGGAAATCTTTACCGGACTACCATTAACCAAAACTGCGCCCAGTTTAACCAATCTCTGCAAACGACTCCGGGAAAGATCGGGCTCGCGAGCGGCTAAAAACCGATCCAAACGACAGCGTTCGGATTCTGCAAAAAGATATTCAGACAATGAATCCGTCTCTAAAAACTCAACATCTGCCATCCTCTAAGCTGGAGTCCCTTTGTTAAGTTTTTTCCGTAACAACTGACCCAACTTTAAGGCCTCGGGAAAATCATCTTTCAACTCTAAAGCTCGATCCATACAAGCCAACGCCTCTGCGAACTGTTTTTTATCGATCAAAGCACGTCCCATATTGAAATTCAAAATCGGGTCTTGGCTGTTGATCTCTAAGGATTTACGATAGCTGTCCAAGGCCTGGTCAAACATTTTCATCCGCCGCAGATCAATCCCAAATTCATTAAAGACATGCTTATTTTCATCCTCAAAGAGAGCCTCAATATTGGTCAGCTTATCGAGAACTGCCTTGGCCTCATCCACTTCCCCTTTTTCGATATGAAGTTTAGCCATGCCATAATTAGCACGAACATGTTCCTCATCCAGTTTCAATGAACTGGAGAATTCAAACTCGGCACTATTGTACTCCTTTTTTTGCAGATGAAGATTACCCCGTGAAGCATGACGGTCGGCCTTCTCTTTAACCTTGTCAACCTTCTCTCGTTTATCTGGTGGCACAAAATCAGGCTTAGGTTTACAACGCTGAAAAAACTCCTCCTTCTCAACCGTCTCGACAATACTCGTCGGCCTACCCGCCATATTCAATAAACTAAGTTTGACTTCACCGTTAGGCAGCTCCTCGGCCAAAAAGATATTCTCACCAGTTGTTGACCGTTTAGTCGCACCGATACCAAGCGAAATTTTAACAGTTTCGATATAATATCCGGATATTTCCTCCCCACTTTGACCATCTTCAGACACTACCAAAGCTGTTTTTTCTTCTGCCATATTTCATCTCCCTAACCCCAATATAAAAGTATCTAAGTAATCCTTGCCATTTTTTTTACGAACGATTATGTAGATTAATCGTTGAGAAAATCAAAAACTCACATTACCTCATTATCATACAAAAATTCAACATGAATTCAGTAGCAACAACAACCGAAACACAAAATGGCAGTTTCGACCTGGTTATTCTCCAGCATGCCCCCTACGGAATAGTTGCCTGCAACAGCTCTGGGGAGATTACATTCGCCAATAAGTTAGCAACCTTCATGTTGCATGAAGATAGCCTGACAGAAAGAAACCTGCTTCAGATCATGGAGCAGTTCCCAGTTTTCAAAAAAGGCTGGGATGACCTGCTGACTGAAACTCAAAGACGATTTGCCATGCCCTTCTCCATCGAGAATGGCACTCACGACTTATCCTCAGACAATAACGCCAACCTCTCCCTGCAAGCGACTCGGTTCAAAAACAACTCTGATAAAGAGTATAGTATCCTCATCTTTATCGAAGATTTGAGCAGTAATGAAACCTTGGATGTTGCGGACCAACTCTACACTGACAGTCTTGAACATTTGGTTGACGAGAAAAGTAAAGAGCTGGAATCTGTTCATGAACAATTGATTTCAAGCGAAAAAAAGGCGGCCATGATCGAAACTGCCGGTGCGGTTGCCCATGAGTTACGTCAACCCATGACTACCATTATCGGCACCATCGAGCTCCTCAACACGAACAGCGAAATTAGAGACAACCCAAAAATGGAGAAACGCTTTGGAATCATTCAAAAACAATGTCTGAGAATGGCAGACATCATCAAACAGATGGAGCGCCTAGTTGAGTACAAGACCAAGCAGTATGTTAATGGAAGTCTGATAATCGACTTTGAGGAATCAAGTCAGAAAAAGTGACCAAAAACTTTGTCAGTCCCGGCAAAGGACACAATCACCAATATTGATGGGTAGGAAGAGACAATTCAGACGGGCTAACTGCCCGTTTTGCTGTTTTATGGGTTTCACGTAAAGCCGTTGCCAGCAACCGGGCATCCAGAGGCACAACCAAGGGCTCTGGAAGAGCTCGAAACTGAAGAACCTGCAACCTGTCCTGAGCAGCGCGACAAAAGCTTATCAAGCCCCACACAAGAACATTGCGGACAGGAAAGAGTCTCACCACCCTCACCAAGCCTTTGCAACACCTCGCTCCGGGCATCACACTCAGGGCACTTGTATTCATACAGCGGCATCAGGCTTAGCCTCACGGCACGACTCCGCCGCAGCGTCACTACAATCCATGCCAAAATGATCCATCAATGTACCAACCAACAATTTACTAACATCATCGCAGACCCAGTAACGCATTGCCACCCCTTCACGAGCGGACTCAACAATACCCTTCCCTTTCAGAACTGAAAGGTGCTGAGAAACGGTTGCCTGTGAGAGCTCAAGACAGCTCCATAAATTCTTCACACAACTCTCCTTCGTCAACAAGGTCTGCACTATCTGCAAGCGCACCGGATGACCAAGAACTTTCAGAACTTCAGCAATCCGATGACAAATTTGATCTTTATCCAAAAGAGACCTCCACTATCGTAAAAAACACCCAGAAACTAAACCCCATTCCAATACCAAGCTGAACATATGCATATATTGTAATCTCATATAACGGGTCACACAGGAAGTGTCAAACAATTTGTCCCAAACGACTTTTCAGAAACAGCATAAATCCCTCTGTTCAAAAGACACCAATCGTGCTATAGCACAATTAACTCATTATAAAAGCTATCAAAAACCCTACTTTACCGCGATTGAAGAATGTATATGTCGACACCGAACATCGAACTTTTAGATTTAATGTTGCACTTGGATGAGCGCCAGGGACTAGATTATGCTTTCATCTCGGTCCGTCCCAATACTCGGATAATTGACCCGAGAGACCCTGCGGTTTTACGCACTATTTTAGAGACCATCAAAGAAAAACTCAGAGAGAGCGGAATCCGCCACGGCATCAGCAAAACTAACACCATTGTTACAAAGGTCAAACAATATCTTAACGACTACCAGGCAATCCAGGCCAGCAAAACCTTCTACACCTTTCCGATTGCGAGTCCGACCCTGTCGATCAAAGGTAATGATGGCGCAATTGAGGAGTTAATCGACCTGAAATTAAAGCCGGGCAAAATCAAAGATGAAAAAACCGGCAAAATTGACTACCACGATTTAGGCTTCAGCGACACCCTGATTCACGAGGGCGAGCCTTTAGTCGCAATCACCCACGCCACTGCCGGAATCGACGGTATCGACATCTTCAAACAACCCATCGAAGCTCAAGCCGGCAATGAGGAAAAACTCCCAGATTACGATAAAAAAACCATTTCCTGTTCCGAAAATCCTGAAAAAAATCAAGCCATACTTAAAGCTGGCATAACCGGCTTCCTCTACAAAGAGAGTAGTCGCGGCTACTTCATCGACAAAGATGTTCTGGCGAAACAGATCGATTTCACTACCGGCAACATTGAAATCCAGGATTTTGATGAACTCGATTCGACCATCAAGGTTTCTGGCAGTCAGGATATAATGCACAATTCAGTCAAGCCTGGCTTCACTTTAAGGGCCAAAAAGATTGTCATAGAGGGCAATGTTGGCCAAAATGCAACTATAGAAGGTGATAAAATCATCATCACGGGCATCGTCAGTGCCAATGCCCGGATCACCGGCCAGGAAATTGAGATTGGCAAGGTTATCGGCGCTCACATTGTTGGTGTAAAGGTTAAAATTAACTCTGTCCTCCAGAATGCTACCGTGGTTGGCGAAGAGATCAGAATCAAAACCTGCATGTCATCTAAGATCTCCGGTGATGAGGTCTATATTGACCAGGAACTTCGTTCTGGCACCGTCACTGCGGCAAAGTTCATCTACTGTCGTAAGGCCAGCGGCACCACCCACTCAACCCTGACCATAAACCCACCGGCAATCCCCAGTTTCCAACAAAATCGCGAGGTTCAACAGACCCGGGTTGAGAGTCAACATAAACTCTACCAGCAAAGAAAGCTTGCGTTTGAAAAAGAACAACACACCCATACTGGTCGACACCAATCCAACCTCAACAACTTCTACGTCCAAATTGAAAATCGGAAAAAAATATGTTTGAGCGAAAAACAGCGAAGGGCCATAGAGCAACTCTTAACCCACGGCAAAACTGAAGACGTTAGCCAGCGGCTTAATTTCAAAATTGATGCCGCGACCAGTGCCCATTTGACAAACTTCACTGCCAGCCTCAGCCAACTCCGAAGTTCATTGGCTGAAGTTGAGGAGTTAAGCCAGAATTATAAAAACGAGAAAAACATCCTGCTTGAAATGGACGAATCATATGCCCGAGGTCTGATCCTTATAGCTGACGAAAGCTCTGGCGAAATCAAGATCTGTTACCGAGACAACTGCCTCCCTCCAATCATATTCAATCAAAACCTGCTCTTTAACTTTGACAAAAATAGCAACAAGATTATCCCCCTGAAAAAATTCAGCACAATCACCCATCAACGACTCTTCACCAACCTTTCACCCCGGGCTTTGGCCGCAGTCAATAAATTCACCTAGGAGGCCGTCCGAGAATGCTCTTTTTTCCCATATCTTTAGTTATACTCTAAAAAATGACCTCAGCCCAACCTAAAAATAGCAGCCGTAACAGCTTGGTCAGGAATGCCGGAATTATCGGCTTGGCAACCCTTCTGAGTCGGATATTAGGTTTTGTCCGGGACATGGTCACGGCCAGCTACCTTGGCACCTCAATCTATGCTGACGCTTTCTTTGTCGCCTTCCGCATTCCCAATCTCCTGCGCCGACTTTTTGGTGAGGGCTCTTTGACCGCCGCCTTCATTCCGGTTTTTTCAAGCTATCTGGCGGCCGACAAGCGGACCGAGGCCAAAGAGATTGCTCAGACCGCTATGACATTAACCGCCATATGTCTTACTATAATCACGATCTGCGGCATCATTTTCTCACCATTTATAATCTCGGTTATCGCCCCCGGATTCAGCGCCACTCCGGAAAAATATGAACTCGCAGTTTTTCTCAATCGGCTCATGTTCCCCTATATCCTGCTCATCAGTCTGGTCGCCCTGGCCATGGGGATTTTGAACGCCGACAACCATTTTCTCACCCCGGCCTTAGCCCCGGTACTACTCAACCTCTGCATGATTGCCACCGCTTTAGGCTTGACCCCGTACTTAGACAATGCCGCCCTAGCTCTGGCCATCGGAGTTCTCTGCGGGGGCTTAGCCCAACTTCTTTTGCAACTCCCAATGCTAAAAAAACGCGGCTTCGCCTGGCGCCCCCGATTCAATTTCCGCCACCCGGCCATCAAACGGGTAATAATCCTGATGGGACCCTCGCTATTAGGCTTGGCGATCACCCAAATTACCATCTTCTGCAACACCCTGCTGGCCTCATACCTGATTGACGGCAGTATATCGTACCTCTATTTTGCCGACCGCCTGATCCAATTCCCTTTGGGGATTTTCGCCGTTGCCTTAGGTACCGCAACCCTGCCCGCCCTAAGTCGAGCGGCCGCAAAAAAGGAGTGGGACGATTTTTCCACAACCTTCTCTCTGGCTTTGCGTCTGCTCATATTTATCACCATACCAGCGATGGCGGGACTGATTTTGCTCAGTAAACCGATTGTTTTTCTCCTCTTTGAAAGGGGCCATTTCGGTGCCCACTCTACGACCATGGTTGCCCAAACAATTATCGCTTACGCCACCGGCCTCTGGGCTTACGCCGCCTTACGAGTAATTGTTCCCGCATTCCACTCTCTACAGGACACAAAAACCCCGGTCAAAGTTGGGGCAATCGCACTTTTAGTCAACCTGATCAGCGCCTTTTCCTTAATGTATTTCTTCCAACACATAGGCTTAGCTCTTGCGACTGCTATCTCCAGCGCCGTTAACTGCCTCCTTCTTTTAGCTCTTTTGAAACGTCGCTTAGGGGATGAAATAAAAATAACTGGGCTTAATCGGGCTCTCATCCAAACCCTTTGCGCGACCGCACTCATGAGTATGGTCATTCTCGCTCTTGACCAGATACCGCTTACGGCCCCAAGCTACAGTTCGCATCTCTACGATTGCCTGCGGCTTACAGTAAAGATTCTGACGGCTTTAAGTGTCTATTTTATCTGTTCTAAAATCATGGGGAGCCCGGAATTACTGGAGTTACAGCAATTAGTAAGCAAGCGCCGCCAAAGAAGTCAAAAAAGAGATAATGGCTAAGCCAATGAAATATCTAAAGCTTGCCGTGATCCTATTGTTGATCCTGACTGCTATTGCTGTAACGCTGTCAGGCTTTGACCTCTACAGCTTTGCTCAGCGCGGCAACCAGCAGCCGGCAACAATTATCCTGATAGATTCGGGAAGCTCTCTTAACAAAATTGCCCACATTCTTACACAACAAAAACTTATCAGTTCCAAGAGACGTTTTGTCGCCTTAAATCGCCTTCTGCAAAGTACAGCCCAACTAAAAGCCGGAGAATACCAAATTGATGCCGGGGCTAATCCCCTAAACATTATCACTGTTTTACAACAAGGGGTCAGTTTCCAACGAAAAATCAGTTTCCCTGAGGGCTTCACCCTAGAGCAGATTGGAGCCCGACTAAAAGCTCAGGGCCTCGACCCCGCAGAT
>DAOWHJ010000084.1 GCA_030641485.1 Pseudomonadota bacterium | reverse complement strand
TTCGTCAAAATCTGTGATTTCATTACGGCCGGAGACTTGCCAGAGGCCAGTTATACCCGGTTTGATTGAAAGTCTACGGTGATGGTGCAGATCATACTCTTTAACCTCATCCGGGGTTGGTGGCCGGGTACCGACTAAACTCATATTTCCAATCAGTACATTCCAGAATTGTGGCAGCTCGTCAAGACTTGTTTTTCGCAAAAAATTTCCCACTTGGGTAACTCGGGGATCATCGGTGATTTTAAAAACCGCGCCGTTCAGTTCATTTTGATCCATAAACTCCTGTTTGCGGGCTTCGGCATCTAAGTGCATTGATCGATATTTATGGAGTTTGAAAATTCGACCATTCTCTCCAACTCGGGTTTGATGGAACAAAATTGGTCCTGGGGAATCGAGTTTGATAGCCAAGGCGATAAAGGGGAGCAGGGCAAGATTGATGGTCAAACCGACTACGGCTCCGATCAGATCAAGCCCTCGTTTTAAGAGGATTTGATCGGGATCCAGCGTGACTGGGTGGAGAACCACTAGCGGCAACTCTTCAAGTCGTGAAAATTCACATTTGCTGAGGCGGTTTTCATTGATGTTTAAGATTACTTTACAGGTTTTGCCCGCAGCTTCGGCCTGTTCCAGGTAGGGGTCGATAGAGGGGCCAAGAGGGTTACGAGGAACCGCGAAATAGACCTCATCAATGACTAAATTAGTTAGAAAGTGGGAGAATGATGATGTCGGTGTGTCGTTATTGAGATTAATCACTCCCGCGATTTTTAATCCATAAGGGTTACCTGGCCCAAAAATTTCTTGCAGGCGCAGGAGTTTTTCACCCCTGCCGACCAGAAGCACCGAGCGAAAATTGGCCCCGCGAATGCGGATACGATCAATAATGATCTTGCCGGTAATTTTTGTGATTGTTAGCAGTATTGCTGAAAAACCGGTAAAGTAAAGCAGCAAAAGGCGGCTGTAATGGGTGGCATGGCTTAAAAAGAGGGCTGCTGCTGCCATGGCAAAGGCGACGGTAAAGGCTAGTCCAAAACGTTTGCCGATTTGTGAAATTGTTAGGTAGCGGAGCTTGTGATAGAGGCCAGATCGGTAAAAATTGAAGAGTAGGGTCGGAATGAAAATCAGGGTGATCCAGCCATAGTCACTCCAGTCGTTGGTTCCTGGCAGGTGTTGAAAGCGCAAAACAAAGGCCCCAGCGAAAGCGCACGCAAGGAGTAATAGGTCAGCACAAATAACTGTACGGCGGATGATGGTTGAGTGTTCTTTGAGCATGTGGGGCTACTAATCACATTGCTTTCATACTGTCAAGTTGAGATAGCCCCAATTGCACATTATTCAGCCCCGGATTTTAGTGATCGCACTCATTTTGGCATTGTGTTGAAGAGTTTTGTTTTCGGTGAGTTGTGCAAACACGCAACTTCAGCTGAGGGTGATTATCAATTGTTTTACTATCGTGATCATGATAAGTATGAGATCGATTCTGTGATTGAAAATATAGTTGGCTCTCTTTTCGAGGGTGGTGTTAATGCTTCATCAACGATAAGAGAAAACTATGTTCGTGGTCTTAAGCGATTGGCAGAGATTGCAGGGAAAAGGCTTAAATTAGGAGTTGTACTTTATGACGGTATAGAACCTTGCCGTTATCAAAGGGATTCTGGGCGGTACCACTTTCGATCTTGCGGGGATAGAGGGTTTTAAGTTTTGGGTTTGCTTTAAGCTAAACAGGAGCCTTATAGTGGAAAAATCATTTAATACAGCGGGACCGATGATCCCTGGAGACCACTACTACATACCTTTTCGCGATAGGGTTGATTGGGAGGAAGTTCAGCATCTGATTGCACATAAACGTTATTTTCTTCTGCATGCACCCCGGCAGACTGGCAAAACGACGGCTCTTTTGGAGATGATGAAGGTTCTTGATGAATCCGGTGACTATCAGGTTCTTTACGCCAATATTGAGGGTGCTCAGGCCGCCCGAAACGATGTCGAAGCGGGAATTGATACAGTTTGTAGTGTTTTGGCCAGGGCGGCAAAAGATTACTTGCATAAAGAAGAGGTTGCGGTCTGGTTCGTTGAGAAAGGACAGCAGGTGCCAGTTCACGATCGTCTATTGTCTCTGCTTGCTTTCCTGGTTCGAAGTTGTGATAAACCGGTGGTTCTTTTTCTTGATGAAGCCGATGCACTAATCGGAGATACTTTAATTTCACTGTTGCGGCAGATTCGTTCAGGTTATAATCAGCGTCCTGAGGCTTTTCCGCAGTCGATTGTGCTTTGTGGACTACGTGATATAAGAGACTATCGGATTCATACAGGTGATGGAGAGATTATCACCGGAGGGTCGGCTTTCAATATTAAAGCCAAATCATTACGTATGGGAAATTTCAGTGCCGGTGAATGTCGGGATCTTTTCCTTCAGCATACGTCCGCTACAGGGCAGCAATTTGATGAGGAGATTTTTTCTGAGCTATGGGAGGATACAGCAGGTCAGCCCTGGCTAGTCAATGCCTTGGGCCATGAGATGACCTGGGAAGAGCGTGCCGCTCGTGATCGCAGTCGGGCTATTATGTTGGAAGATTATTTTGCAGCTCGTGAACGTTTGATTCAATCGAGAGCAACCCACCTTGACCAGCTTACCGATAAATTGCGAGAACCTCGGGTGCACCGGGTGATCGCTCCATTACTTTCCGGTGAAGAAAGTGAACTTCAGTTTCCTCACGACGATCTCCAATATGTCGTGGATCTTGGGTTGGTAGTTCGTAAACCCCAGCTCAAGATCGCCAACCGTATCTATCGTGAAATCATACCCCGCGAACTGGTTGCAGTGACTCAGGATACCATGCTGCAGGAGTCGGCCTGGTATATAGGTGCCGACCGGCGTCTTGATATGAGCGCTCTGCTTGCCGCCTTTCAGCAGTTTTTTCGCGAAAATGCCGATTCCTGGATTGAGCACTTTGATTATAAAGAAGCCGGTCCCCAGCTTTTGCTACAGGCATTTCTCCAACGAATTTTAAACGGCGGTGGTCGCCTGAATCGCGAATACGCCTTGGGTCGTCGGCGTACCGACCTTGTTGTTGAGTGGCCACTGGATGAAGAGCGCGGTTTTTTTGGGCTTGTGCAAAAAGTAGTCTTAGAACTTAAAATTTTGCGCGGCAAACGAGAAGTTTTAATTGTCGAAGGTCTCAAACAGACTGCGGACTATGCCGATGGCTGTGGAGCCAAAGAGGCTCATTTGATTATCTTTAACCGGGATCCGGGGATTCCCTGGGAAGAGAAGATTAGTTTTGAATTGGTTGGTTGTGATGGACGGCAGATTGGGGTTTGGGGGATTTAGGTTTTAGAAATGAAATCAAAGCTAAAGATATTTACATTTTACTCTTTTGTTTCTGCTGGTACTTGGGGTGGGTGTCGGATGGGAAAAAGTGTTGGTGCCGGATGCGACCGAGTTTATGTTGCTCTCTTGATTTTGACTTCGGGTCAGGTTGTTGAGAAGAGTTTTTCTGATATGGATGTCAACATTTTAGGGAGTGATGTTTTTTCGCTCTTTAAGTAGCCAGTGGCTCGCGACTGTTTATGTTGCTGCGACAACGATGTTGCTCACCTTTTTTCTGGGCCGCTATCTGGGGCCTGAAAGTTTTGGGTTCTACAGCTATATTCATAGTTTGGCTCTGATTTATGCTATCGTGCAGGATGGTGGTTTCCGGACAATTATTTTTCGTGAGTCTGCGGGAGCTAGTGAGCTCTGCTGGTCGGTGAATGATTTAGCTTCCCGGGCCATTGGGCACCTATTGTTGACTACGTTTTTGGGCGTCCTGTTGGTTTTTTTGTTGCCAGTTGACCATAAACTGGTGGTTGTTGCAGCTATTTTTTGTTCTGCTGGCGTCGTTTATTTAAACTTGGTTTCTGCTCGCCTTAAGGGTCAGGGTGAGTTTGGGCAGGAAGCTTGGCTGCAAGTGGGGGGGCGCTCTTTGACGGCAGTTTTTATAATTGTCGGGTTGTTCTTTTTTAGGGTTCCAGTTTTTGGAGTCTTTCTCTTGTGGGGCCTAGGGATTGGGTTGGTTTTGGTTTTGACACCGGCTAGTCGGTTGCTGGGCCGTCCTCTCTTTCATCTTGATTCTGAAATATACCGATCACTTATCTTTTTTTTAGTTATTGATGCCGCGACTGTGCTCTATTTCAGGATCGATCTGGTTTTATTGCAGTATCTAAAGATTAGTCAAACTGAGATTGGTAATTATGCGGCGGCATTTCGCATTTTGAGTGGTGTGATGTTGTTTATGACACCGGTAGCCCATATATGTTTTAGAACGTTACGTGGTCAAGTGAAAGAGAGAGATGTTTTTAGACGCAACTTGATGGTTATGGTGGGCCTGAGCTTTGGTGCGGCAGTTTTTATTTTGAGTGGCGGATGGCTTTTTTCTAAAGACCTTATTTTGCTGACTTTCGGTAGTGAGTATGTCCTGGCGGGTGACCTGTTAAAATATCTTTGGGTTGCGTTACTATTCATCTTACCAAACTATATATTGACACAAGCCATGATTGCTTGTGAAGAAGAGAAGGTTTATGCTTTATGTGCGGTAGTTGGGGCCTTGCTGAATGTATTTCTCAATATCTGGTTGATTCCTAGTTATGGTGCGGTCGGGGCCGTGTTGGCAACTGTTGTTACAGAATTATTTTTGATGTGTAGTCTCGGTGGTTATCTGTTTAAGTGGACAAGATTAGAAGGGGCTCTCTAGGGGTTTTTATGCGTTTGGGGATAGGAACGAACACTATTGAGCCGCATCTGTGTCACGGCCCCTCTGATGGTATAGGAGTATATACTAGAGAGTTGATTCGTCACTTCACGGCCGAACGTATGGCCTCGGTGACACCGGTATACTTCCCTAAATTGCTGCAATGGGCACCAGGCAGTGTAAGGTCTGATAAGTTTTTCCTGCCCTATCCTGTCTTGGCGACATTGACTAATTTATGTGATTTTCCTTTTTGGTTTTCAGCAGCATTGGTGGAAAAAATTGACCTTTATCACGCTACTGATTATCGGATTCCGAGACTTAATAAAATTCCGGTTGTTGCTACTCTTCACGATGCAGTTCAACTAAATAGTTTGGAGTGGGTTAGGGATCAGGCGAGAGCATATAAAAATTGGGTTTTGCGAGCAGCGGCTTTGCGCGCCGACTTGGTTATAGCCATTTCTGAGGCGGCGGTGCCGGATCTGGTTGAGGCCTATGGTATTGACCAAGCCAAAATACGGGTGATTCATAACGGGATTTCCCAAGAGTGGCTGGAGTCTTTAGCCAAAAATCATATTGAGCAGATTTTAAAAAAGTATGGGCTTACCCGGAACTATATATTGTTTGTGGGCACATTTCAGCCACGTAAAAATCTTGGTCGTATTTTATCGGCATACGAAGCTTTACCTTCTGATTTCCGTAGAGAGTTTTCCCTGGTATTAGTCGGGCAGGAGGGATGGAAAGTTGATAATGAGGTGGCTCAAATCAGGAGTCTCGAAGTTCGGGGTGAGTGTTGTTGGTTGAAAAATGTGCCCAGTGGGGATTTGAAAGCTTTATATCAAGGGGCTTCTCTTTTTCTGTTTCCCTCCTTGTTAGAAGGGTTTGGTATTCCTGTCCTTGAGGCATTTGCTTCCCGGGTTCCGGTTATAACTTCAAATATAACAGCTCTTCCAGAAGTGGCAGGGGATGCGGCTTTATTGGTTGATCCGTACAATGTTGATGAAATCACTTACGGAATTGAACGGGTTTTAGTTGATACTAAATTACGGAGCCAGCTTATCGATAAAGGTTGTGAGCGTGCTAAAGAGCTGAGTTGGCAACGTAGTGCAGAAAAGACCATTGAGGTTTACAAAGAGCTGTTGTGATTTTTTCGTTCAAATAATCTTCCGAGAATATATGCATTTACCTACTCGCCCTATATGATCTATTAGGGCATTTTCAGAGATGTTTTCGTAATGAACAATATCAAAATAATATGGGGTGGCAGATTCCTCATTGAGTTGAAAGGAGATCGACGAAACCGTTTCATGGTTGATTTCTTTTCCCTTGATAGCAATATCGACGTCTGATCCCCGTTTATAATTTCCCTTAGCCCGAGATCCAAAGATTATAGCTTGCTCTATATTTGAAAACTGTTTCAATGTGCGTATTATTTCATTTAAATCATTCTGCCGTAGACCGAAATTCATCAAATCACCTTTGATGTAAATTTTTTGTTCATACGCAGCAGTGCCGGGAAATAAGTTCCTCGGATTTTCTGTTCAACGGCAAGCGCAATTTTTTCCTCATAAGTGTGGACGGTAAGGTTACGGTCTTTCAATGCCTCGATCCAAACATGTCCATCTTCAAGCAATCCAGATTGAAATGCTTGTTTGATTGTCTCTCGTGGGCTATTGACGGAGAACCCTTCTTGTTCCAGGTAATCTTTTAAAACTTTCCCGGCTAGTTCGAATGATATCTCA
>DAOWHJ010000003.1 GCA_030641485.1 Pseudomonadota bacterium | reverse complement strand
AGCTGGATGATTATCTGTCTTACTCTCTCAGTGATCATCGGCTGGACTGGAATTGCTTACAATGAGATCAGTCCGTTAGTCGGGGTCACCGGACCGGATGGCAATAAGGAGAGAATTTTCCTGGCCATGGTCAGTGCTCTGTTCCATCCGGTTTTTTCGGGATTCATTCTGGCTGCAGTCCTGGCCGCGGTTATGTCAACTGCGGATTCACAACTTCTGGTGCTGACTTCAAGCCTGACTGAAGATCTCCCTCTGTTTAATCGGTTTAATAACACTCAGAAGGCCTGGGTTAGCAGATTTGGGGTTCTCGGTTTTGCCTTTCTGGCTTGTCTCATTGCTGCTGCCAGCAGTGGTTCAATTCTGGCAATGGTAGGTTACGCCTGGGGAGGGTTTGGAGCCGCCTTCGGCCCCCTGATAATTCTCTCGTTAGTTTGGAAAGGTACAACCAGAGATGGTGCGCTTGCCGGCATGATTGTTGGTGCGACCACAATTTTTGTGGTCAAGAATTATATTAAAATTGAAGGCGACTATTTATACGAGCTCTTGCCGGGTTTTATTCTGGCTTTTATCGCGATTGTGGTGGTCAGCCTGTTTACCGCCAAACCCTCGGCGGCAATGTTACAGAAATTTGATGAATCTCAACCATAGATTTTGTTTTATAGGGTAAGGTTACGCAGGCACAGCCATCAAGGTTACGATGGCTTTTGAAACTAATTTTTCCCCTTTATCCGGGATTGAGAAAACTTCAGATTCAGCAACAATGACTTTGCGGCCGCGATTTATTACTTTCGACTTACAGATGATTGAGTTTCCAAGAGCCGGTTTGAAAAAGTTGATTTTGAACTCTATTGTCAGAATTCTAAAGTTTTCCGTGACGGTCGTATAGGCGGCATAGCCGGCAGTATGGTCAGCCATTGTCGCAATGACTCCTGCATGGACAAAACCATCTTGTTGTTGGTGTTCAGCCTTTACGTTGAGATGTGATTCAAAGATTCCATCCTCAACCTTGGTTACGGTGAAGCCGCAATAAGCTGGAAAACCTTGTACGTAATTCCTCTGCAAAAATTCAAAGCGTTGTTTAGTCATTTTTGTCAATTCCTTCTGCCGGTTGCATGATTGTTGATTTGGTCCCAGTATGTTGGGTGATTTCAGTGACTTTTAACATAGCCTGATTTCTCAGGGGAAATCGGGTTTGTGTACCCTGAATTTACGGGTTAGCTGAATAGTTACGTTTTATTTAACCGACGGTTGGTATTTTGGCCGTCTTCCAGGTCAAGGTATGTTTGGACCCTCTCTTTGAAGGTTGCGGGGATTTCAATGGTCTTGTTGTTTTGGTGATCATAAAAAACCTGGATAGATTCCCCGGTTGCAAAAATCCATGCAGGATCCGTCGGTCGGTAAATATCATGTTTGAAAGTAAAACTTTTTCTGCCGATATTGGTTATCCGGATGTCTACAGCGACAACTTTATCTTCTAGACGGGCAGGTTTATTGAAATTGCAGGAGATGTTTGCTAGAATAAAAGGAAAATCATTTACCGTAAAACGCTTAAAAATGTGCCAGAAAAATTCTTTTCGGGACTCTTCCATGTAAGTGAAGTAGGTTGCATTATTGACATGTCCCATGGCATCAATATCGCGAAAGCGTACAGCTTGATTGATGGTGTGCCTTTTTCTAGTCATCGCTTGTAACCTCTAGTTTCCTCATGACTTCGTCAAAAACCCCACGTTCATGTTCACTGAGTCGTGAGAAAAATAACTGATTCGTTTCGTTGTAAACCTGGGTCAAATCATTTCGCAATGTCTGCGCCTTGACTGTTAGGCAGATGTATAGAGAACGGCGATTTTCTGGTCGGGAGACCCGTTTTACGAATCCGCCCCGTTCCAGCCGATCCAGAATTCCGGTTAGAGTGGATTTGTCAAGTGCGACTTTTTCCGACAATCGAGTAATTAGTATGTCGTCTTCCTCATAAAGGGCGATCAATAAAAAGAACTGGGGTTGGGAGATACCGTACTGGATGAGGCGATCACGGTAGACCTTTGCCATTTGTCGAGAAACTTTCCCTAGTGAAAAACAGATACAGTCCTGAAACAGCATCATTACCCCTATGTTTGAGTTTATTGTAAGGGAACCTATGCAAATAATTTGTATGCCAATTATTTGCATAGTTGTTTAATGTTTATGTTCAGCTATTGTCAAGTTTAATTTCTAGTAACTATTCAGCGTAGTCTTTGAGAGCGTGCCTCTAGGGCAGATTTCAGCATAAATTGGGGACATCCATGATTTTTCAAAGGAAATCGGGATTGTGTACCCGGTTTTGTTTTTTAGGTTGGGGGTAATTTGGAGAAGTGTCCTCCCTTTAACCCCCGATTGTTTTGTCTATTGACAACCCATACAAACTCGTATATAAGCGAAATTATTAGAAAGTTTCTCTGGGCGGTTAACTCAGCGGGAGAGTGCCACCTTCACACGGTGGAAGTCACTGGTTCAAATCCAGTACCGCCTACCAGGGCAATTAAATGTAAGGGAGCCGACTTTAAGGCTCCCTTTTTGTTTGATTTGAAATTTAGCTGTTAAGGGAGGGTAGAGTATGACGAGCAAGGTTTATATGACAGACCTCAGGGCTCATTTTAAAGACAATATTATGACTAAGATAACTCGTCTTCTAGAGTCTACCGGGTTGGCCGATGGGGTTCGACCGCAATCGTTGACGGCGATTAAAATTCACTTTGGTGAAGAGGGGAATGCCTCATTTATACGGCCGATTTTGGTCCGTCCGGTGGTCGATGCCATCCATGAGCTTGAGGGTAAGGCCTTTGTTACAGATACCAATACTCTCTATGTTGGTTCACGCAGTGATTCGGTAAAGCATCTGGAGACCGCAACTCGGCATGGGTTTAATTTCCCAGTTCTAAATGCCCCGGTTTTGATTGCAGACGGACTGCGAGGTAATAGTGTCTGTTCGGTCAAGGTTGACCTGCAGCATTTTCAGGAGGTTAAAATTGCTGCTGATATCTTTAATGCCGATGCGATGGTCGTGATGAGTCATTTTAAAGGTCATGAACTGCCGGGGTTTGGCGGGGCTTTGAAAAACCTGGGAATGGGTTGTGCCGGGCGCGAAGGGAAACTTGCTCAACACGCTAATATTAGTCCCAAGGTGGCGCGTAAACATTGTGTCGGCTGTGGTCAGTGTCTTGAATGGTGCCCGGCCCAAGCGATCTCCATGGATAAGGAGAGTGGTAAGGCGGTTATTGATAACGAACCCTGCATTGGTTGTGGCGAATGTATTTTGATCTGCCCGCATGGTGCAATCAATGTTCGCTGGAATGAGACGGTTCCGATTTTTCAGGAGAAGATGATAGAGTACGCCTACGGGGCCTGCGTGGGGAAACGGGAGCGCTGCTTTTTTATCAATTTTGTCATGCAGGTAAGCCCGGCTTGTGATTGTTACAATCATAACGATATGCCGATTGTTGCCGATATCGGAATTCTTGCATCTTCAGACCCAGTGGCTTTGGATCAGGCCTGCGCCGACCTGGTGATCGCAGCTCCGGGAATGCCTGGTAGTGCCCTTGGAGACGAACTTGAAGCCGGTTGTGATAAGTTTAAAGTTCTCTACCCGGAAATTGATTGGCGTTTGCAACTTGCCTATGCCGAAAAGATTGGTTTGGGATCACGTTCGTATGATCTTGAAAAAGTGTGATTTGTTGGCCTGGGCACTGAAAAAGCTTGCAATTTGTAGACTTTTGGTGTAGCACGCCCCTTTTTGGTCAGTGGTTTTTCGGGAAGGTCCCGAAAAAACGGCCGAACTTCCTTGCTCCTTGGATCTGTAGATTAGTTGTGAAGGGGCTCTTTAACTCAGAAGGAGGAAATCTGAAAAATGAGTGAAGTTGTGAGAAAGTATGAGTTACTCTACATTCATCCCGGCAACCTGCCGAGTGAAGATGTTGAGACGGTTGATGCAGTTATTAATGGGGTGCTTGAGAGCCTTGAAGGTGAGCTTTTGCATCGTGAAGATTGGGGTGTTCGTGCCTTGGCCTACCCGGTAAGAAAGTTTGCGGAAGGGCGTTATATTTTGATGCGCATTGCCGCTCCCGCGGAGTGCCTTAAAGAGATTGAGAGACGTTTTAAAATTACTGAGTCGGTAATTAAATTTCTTTCGGTGCGATTAGCTGATGATTTTGTTCAGGAAGAAATTCCTGAGCCGGTTGTGGAGACAGCGGAGGGTGAAGAAAGTAGTGAAAAAACCCCGGAAAAAGTTGTCGAGACGGCTGTTGTCGAAGAGTCCAGCACTGTAGCTGAAGTTGAAGTTGAAGTTGAAGCTGTAGCTGAAGTTGATGTGGCTGAGGATAAAAAATCTGCAGATGAAACTCCGGGAGAAGTATAATGGCTTTTGCAAAGAAAAGAACTGATGCAAAAGGGGGCAGTCGGCGGCGCTCTTTTGTGACTAGAAGGAAGTACTGTCGTTTTTGTGCCGATAGCTCTTTGAAGATTGATTACAAAGATATTCGTCTGCTTCGTTACTATATAAGTGAGAAGGGTAAAATTGTACCCCGGCGGATATCGGGTACCTGTTCGGCTCATCAGCGTGAGTTGATGGCGGCGATTAAGCGGGCTCGCAATATTGCCCTGTTGCCTTTTTCGGTTAGCTCTCCGAAACCGTATTAACGGCTCGGTGGTGGTTTTTTTGAAAAAAGATGCGGCCAAATAGGTTTGTGAATTGTGGTTGAAAATCAGGTTGTAATAAGTCGCGCGTTGCCGATAGCGGTGATGGCCACGATTCTACTTTATCTGGGGGGCGCTGTTTTCCCTGTAGTTGGAGCCCTGTTTGGTCTGGCAGCAATTGCTCCGGGGGTTTATCTCCGTTTTCAAACTTCTCTGCGCTGGCCCTCGTCAGTTATGGTTGGGGCGGTTGTCGGGTTGCTCTTTCTGGGTTTTCGCGAGCCCTCGCCAGTGGCGGTATATTTTTTTGAGTTTGGTCTCTCCAGCTTAGTTCTGGATGACCTTTTAAGACGTCGTCGTTTTGGGGTTGAAACCCTGTTTATGGCGGCCGCAGTTACGACCTTTGCGATAATCTTGATGATGGTGTGGTTGAGCTCTGGTCAAGGGTTGACACCAGTTACTTTAACCGGGCGTTTTCTGCAGGCAAACATCGAGGCTGTCTGTGCTCTTTATGAAAATGCCGGGGTTTCAGCAACCCAGCTTGATTCTCTACGGCAAGCGGCAGAAGAGGTTGCTGTCTGGGCGGGATCTTTTTTCCCGACTCTACTCTTTGTTGCATTCTTTGCGGTGCAGTCGTTTGGTTTTGGAGTTGCCCGGATTTTTTATAACAAGCGTCATGGATGTCAACCTGAGTGCTTAGTCGATGCCGCCTCTTTTTCTCGGATGCAGCTACCAGCACTGTTGGTTTGGCCCTTGATACTCTCTCTGGCGATTGGTCTTTTTCTGCCGTTGTCGGGTCTGTTGCGAATTGTTGTAATCAATAGTGCCGGGATTTTGCTTTTTTCTTACCTGGTCCAGGGATTTGCAGTTTTGCAGTTTGCCTTCGAGAGTTTTGCCGTTGGTAAGATACAGAGGTTTTTTCTGTTTTTCATTTTTTTAGCTTTTCAGTTTCTTTTTGTCTTCTTTATTCTACTTGGGGTGTTCGATATCTGGTTCGATTTCAGAACGAGAATCACCCGCCGCCAACAGAATTTGGGGCTGTAACTCTGCTATAGGAAAGGGACTTAATTAGAAAGCATTTTGGAGGATCTATATTATGCGAATAATTTTACAGGAGCCGGTTGAACATCTTGGGAATATCGGTGATACAGTAACCGTCGCTGATGGTTACGCACGGAACTATCTTTTGCCGACCAGTCGGGCGATAATTGCTAACGAAGCCAATGTTAAATACGTTAAGCACCATATGCGAGGCTTAGAGAAGAAACGACTTCGTCTTCAGGCCCAAGGTGAGGCGCTACGTGAGCGTTTGCAGGCTTTGACTTTAGAGTTTGAACGCAAAATCGGTGAACAGGGCAAGCTTTTCGGTTCAGTTACAGTTATGGATGTAGCTGAAAAACTGCAAGAGAATGGTATCGAGATTGATCGGCGCAAGATTGAACTTGCAGATGCGATCAAAACCACTGGTGATTTTAAGGCTCAGGTTAAGGTTCAGGTTGGTATCGTCGCTGAAGTTAATATCGTCGTTGTTAGTGACCAGGAGGAAGTTATCATGGCCCCCGAAAACGATGCGGTTGAAGCGGTTGAAGCTGATAGTGCTGAGGCCGTAGAGGCTTAGGTAGACATGTTTTTCATGGTTTTCAGTAATGGCTCGAAGCTGTCGAGTCGTTACTGGAAATTAATTTTCAGCTCTTTTCCGGTAGTCTTTATCAATCATCATCTCCATTCCTGTAAATTTGCCTATTTCGCCTCTAACTGTACGATCCCACGCCTGAAAACCCTCAACAATTCTTACTTATCCATCTCATAAGTTTTACGAGTGCATCAATAATTTCTCGTAAAATCTCTTCATACTGTTTTTATGGTTGAAAACGATGTGCAAATGTGTGTATGATTCGGTTTGTGTAAAGTTGAATTGAATGTGATTTGCATGTGCTTGTGAATCTTTCCCTATGGTTATAAATAATGGTCCCTAAAAGCAAGAAGAATGAAGCTGTCGATACACTCAGAATTCCGCCGCAGAGCCTCATGGCGGAAGAGGCCCTGCTCGGTGGGGTTATGTTGGAGAATGAGGCTTTAACCCTGGTAACAGATTATGTTAAAGAGGCCGATTTTTATCGTCCGGGAAACCGGGAGATCTTTAATTCGATTCAGACTCTGGCTAAAAACCAGGAACCGATTGATTTGGTGACGGTTGCAGATCACCTTAAGCAGCGCCATAAACTGGATGCCATTGGGGGCAGTGGTTATCTCTCATCATTAGTTGATAATGTGCATACTGCGGCTAATCTTGCGGCTTATGCTCGGATTGTAAAAAATAAGTCGCTGCTGAGGAGTTTGATTTCGACCTCGACCGACATCATTGAACAGAGTTATGGTGAAATTGAGGATGTTGACACCTTGGTTGATCAGGCCGAAAGATCAATCCTTGAGGTTGCCCGAAACCGGGGGCAGTCTGAAATCACTCCGATTAACGAAATTGTCAAAGATAGTTTTGCCGCTATTGATGCAGCCTATCGTAGCAACTCAACAATTACCGGTGTGGCCACTGGGTTTAAGGGGATTGATAATATTACCAGTGGCTTTCAACGTTCAGATCTGATTATTATTGCCGGTCGCCCGAGTATGGGAAAAACCTCACTTGCTTTAAATATTGCCCAGAACAGTGCCGCCCATCCTGATAATAACAGTAAGATCGCCTTTTTTTCACTGGAGATGTCAAAGGAGCAATTAGTGACGAGACTGCTCTGTAGCCAGTCTGAAATTAATGCCCAAACTTTAAGAGGAGGACTGCTTAAGGATGAAGATTGGCCGCGTTTATCGGAAGCTGCCGCCGTTGTTTCGGAGCTTCCGCTATATATTGACGATACTTCAGCCATAAGTGTTATGGAGATGAGGGCCAAGGCCAGACGTTTGCAAAATGACAAAGGCCTAGATATGGTGATTGTCGATTATCTTCAGCTTATGCGAGGTGATGGTGAGAGTCGGGAGCGGGAGATTTCTGAGATTTCACGATCTTTGAAAGCCATGGCCAAGGAACTTAATATTCCTGTAGTTGCCCTTTCGCAGCTTAACCGGAGTGTTGAATCACGCCCCGATAAGCGGCCGCAGCTATCTGACCTGCGGGAGTCAGGGGCAATTGAACAAGATGCCGATGTGATTATGTTTGTCTACCGTGATGAAGTCTACAATAAAGATAACCCCGAAAATGCTGGCCTGGCCGAGATTTTGGTGCGTAAACAGCGTAACGGGCCTACTGGGGTTGTTGGCATGAGATTTATTGGGGAGTATACAAGCTTTCGTGATATTGATAAACGTTACGATGAGTCTGTTGGGGGGTCACCGCCAGGCATGTCTGATGGTGAGATGGCAGCGCTGGAGAGTGACTTTGCCCGTTTTGACGAAATGAGTGGTTAATCTGAATTGACAATTTAAGGAGGCTGTGATGTTGGGAATCCGGAGAAAGATAATGGTAGCAGTAGATGGTTCTGCGGTATCCGACAAAGCAGTCAATGAAGCTATTTGGCTGGCTAGTAGCCATAGTGGGAAATTTAAGAATCAGTTGATTGCGGTTTTTGTTAAAGCCGATCGGGTGCGTGACTATGATGATCTTTTCTCGCAAAAGATTGCACCGTCGGGTGCAATAGACAAGCGTTGGGAGAAGGTTTATGAACACGCTTTTTTTGTGGTTAAGAAACTGGCGGCTGAGACCGATACATCTCTGGAAACTATTGTGATTGAGGGTGAACCCGCTGCTGCAATCGTTGGGTTGGCCAAAAAGCATGATGTTGACTTGCTGGTGATTGGCAGTACAGGGAAAGGGGCGGTACGGCGGGCTTTTCTCGGCAGTGTTTCAGCTGAGGTTCTTGAACTTGCCGGTTGTGGTGTGTATGTAGTCAGGGCGTGATTTGTTTGAAAAATCCCCTAGAGTGTACCCTGAAAAATTAGAATTTTCATTCGAGTGCAAGGCAGGCTAATATTTTAACCAGAGGTATACATTAGCTGAAGTTTCCTAGAAATTAAAATCTGTTTTTCAGTAATTCAAGATTAGTTGGCACAAGAATTGAACTTCAATTTTT
>DAOWHJ010000157.1 GCA_030641485.1 Pseudomonadota bacterium | reverse complement strand
GTCTTCGGCAATGGATTGGAAAATACCCTCACTTTTAGCTCCTGACATGTTGATCGTGATCGGTGCAACCTGCCGCCATGCAAGATAGCCATCCTGATAAGGGATTTCTGAATTCGTTCCCACATATACATCCAGTTCAGACAAAACACTTGCGGCTTCAACCGTGGTTGTTAAGGCGATGATTGGTTCTGCTGTAGGAAGCGGCGTAGGCGTATCTGCGGGCAATGGTGTGGATGTTGGTGCTGGTGTTGCGGCGCCCGATATCTTCTATTCGTTGAAGTGGCTTGGTTACCTCTCCGTTGGCATAGGCGCAACGGAAGCGGCCGCCATCTCGACAAATCTCAACCTCAAGGCGCTCAGCTAAAGCGTTGACCACCGACACCCCGACCCCATGCAGACCGCCGGAACATTGATAACTCTTCTGGGAGAATTTGGCTCCAGCGTGGAGACGAGTCAGGATGAGTTCGACCCCAGTTACTCCCTCTTCAGGGTGGATGTCAACCGGCATTCCACGACCGTTGTCTTTGACTGAAATTGAGTTGTCGGTATAGAGGGTAACCTCGAGGCGATTGGCAAAGCCTGCAATCGCTTCATCAACGCTATTATCGATAACTTCCTGGGCGAGATGGTTTGGTCGGGTCGTGTCGGTATACATTCCCGGTCGCATTTTCACCGGGTCAAGTCCTTTCAGGACCTCAATCGCCTCGGCACCGTAGTTATTGTTGTTGTTTTCCTGGGGCATGTTAGTTTACTTATTCCATTTCCGTGAATTTTTATTTATTTGCAACGGTTAAACATAGGGTCTTGCAATTGTCTATAACTCTTCCGGCTTAGGTTGATAAATTTCCAAGGTGTTAATTTTACGATGGAGATTGCGTCTGGTCATGCCGATTAAAGTTGCTGTTTTAGAGATGTTCCAGTCATTCTTAAAAAGTTTATCTGATATATAGAGTTTTTCGAAGGCTTTCATGGCGTCATTGAGCGAATCTGACTCTAAAAAATTGTTCCAATGATGTTCTTCCGCTGAAGCCCTGTCGGTTGGTCCCTGATCTCGAAAATAGGGTGGCAGGTCGCTGGTTTGGACAAGTTCGGTGGTGCACATAATTGAGAGTCTTTCCATTAAATTTTTAAGCTCACGGACATTGCCGGGCCAATTGTACTGTTTTAAGCGACTCAGAACTTCAGGGGATAGGTGCCTGAAGGTGCCACCATGGTTATTGTAATAATTGGTGAGAAAGGTTTCAGCAAGCAGGGGGATATCATTACGCCGATCCTTCAAAGGCGGAACCTGAATCGGCAGGACGTTCAGGCGAAAGAAGAGATCTTGACGGAAATTTCCAGCCTTGATCTCCCTTTCAAGGTCTTTGTTGGTGGCCGCAATGATACGGACATTAATAGGAATTGCGTTGCTGCTGCCCAAGCGTGAAAGGGTTTTTTCCTGCAGAACCCGCAGGATTTTAGCTTGAGTGTTAAGGCTCATGTCGCCAATTTCATCTAGAAAAATAGTTCCTTGGTCGCTTAACTCAAATTTCCCTTTCTGCCGGCGTTCAGCTCCAGTGAAGGCCCCCTTCTCATAGCCAAAAAGTTCTGATTCAATGAGGTTGTCGGGGATTGCAGCACAGTTAACATCGATGAAGGGCCCCTTTTGGCGGTTGCTGAGGCGGTGGATTTCACGGGCCACAAGTTCTTTGCCAGTGCCATTTTCGCCGACAATCAGGACCCAGCCATCAGTAGGTGCGATGATTCTAATCTGCTCTTTGAGCTGGATGATTGGTCGGCACTCTCCAATCAGGCGATTCTCGTTGTACCTTTTTTTGAGTCTGACATTCTCTTCGCGGAGTCTGGAGATGGTCAAAGCATTGCTGGCGGTAATCACCAGTTTGTCGAGCGAGAGTGGCTTTTCAATAAAGTCAAAAGCCCCGAGTTTGGTTGCCTGGACGGCGGTCTCGATGGTGCCGTGACCTGAAATCATGATTACAGGTACCTGGGGGTGCTCTTTTTTTATGCCAGGCAACAGCCTTAATCCATCACTGTCAGGTAGCCAGATGTCGAGAAAAATCAGATCAGGAGTCTCGTTTTCAAGTTGGCTCAAAGCCTCATCGCCATCTTTTGCAGTGATAACATTATAGCCTTCGTCGCAGAAAATGTCACTCATTGACTGGCGAATGTCTGGTTCATCATCAATTATGAGAATAGTTTTTTTCATTTGATTTATATTTCACTTGGTTAATAAAGGTACCCTTATACGTTTTTTATGATCGGAAGCTCAATCACAAAGCAGGTTCCTTTGAGGTGGTTTTCGCGGACCCTAATAAAACCACGGTGATCGTTGATGATAGTCTTGACGATGGTCAAGCCCAAACCAGTACCTCTCTTTTTGGTTGAAAAATAGGGTTCAAAAAGGCGGGCCTGGGTTCTTTCGTCGATTCCTGGTCCGTTGTCGTTGAGTTCGATAATAACCATTTCCAGACTTTTGTCAAGTCTTGTAGCAATCCAGATCTGACCTTGGTTGGTTTTATTGATAGCTGCCAAGGCATTATCGACAAGGTTAGTCATGACTCTTTTGATCTGTTCAGGGTCTAAATAAAAATCTGGTATTCTGGTGTCGGGTGCAAAAGTAAATTCCACTTGACTGTGACTTTGACGATAAAGGATGAGTGATTCGTCAATAATCAGATTGAGATTCTGTAAGGTGGGCCGCGCCTGGGGCATGCGCGCAAAGCTGGAAAATTCGTTGACCAGGGATTTTAGATCATTGACCTGGCGGACAATTGTAGTCGTGCAGTCTTTGAGAACCTGATCACCCTCTTCGGTTAAATTACTGTATTTGCGCTGGATGCGTTGGGCTGAGAGGGCGATTGGTGTGAGCGGATTTTTAATTTCGTGTGCGATTCTGCGGGCAACTTCACGCCAGGCAACAGTTTTTTGGGCTTTAACCAGCTCAGTCATGTCGTTAATTATTATGAGCATGCCGATATAGGATTCTGATTCATCGTAAAAAGGGCTGAAGTGGATCGTAACATAACGGTTGTGATCAGGCAGGGTTAACTCAATATTGCGTTTTTTGTCTGGATCATTTTGGCTCTCTTTTAGGTATTGACGTATATTCTGGATCAATTCCTGGTGGAAGACGTCACGGTAATTTTTGCCCTGAATCACACTTGCAGAGCAGGCGAAAATGTTTTCTGCGGCTCGGTTGATAGTGGTGATGCTGCCGTTGCGATCAAGGGCAATGACGCCGGTACTGATGTTTTTCAGGATGGTTTCAATGTAATGTCGCCTCTGTTCATGTTCTGAACTGATCCGGCTCATCTCCTGATGGGCCAGTTCGCGTTCTTTGCGGCTTTCGAGCAGGTTTTGGGTCATGCTGTTAAAGGAATCAACCAGGATGCCCAGTTCATCACTGGCGACCATGTCGATACTGAAGTCGAGGTTGCCGCCAGCAATTTGCCGAGTTGCCAGTGCGAGCTCATGAACTGGTGCCGTGATATCTTTGGCCAGGAAAAATCCGAACCAGATTGAGATGAAGGTGATCAGTGCCGTAATCAAGACAAAGGTCATGATATAGTTAGTTTTTATGTAATGCTCCATACTTTTGGCTTTTTTGTAGGCAGTGTATCTTTCCGAGATGTTCTGCATCTTTAAGGCTAAGCTTGCCGGAATTTGTCTGATGGTGACGACCAGGGCAATAACCTCGTTGCCCTGCCAGGTTGAACGAATCGGAGCCCAACCTTGAATGATGGTTGCACCGTTGGCCAAAGGGACAATTTTATCCTGGGCCTGTAGGTGGTCTCCCAGATCTATGCTGGCTTGATAGTTTTCCTTGCTCAGGTCCGGGCCTAAGCTCAGGGCACAGGCTAATGGGGGGCCAGGTTGGGGGATGATGGCGATTGCATCCAGTGAGTATTCAGCCCGTCTCGTTTCGACAAGTTTTTGCAGCAGCTTTTCCTGGTTGCCGATTAGTAGTCCTTTGCGTGAGGTTTCAGCTGCAAATGCTTCAGCTAAAGTTTGGTTCTGCTGCCGCAGGTTGCCGTAATACTCTTGAGCGATGACCAGGGATGCATCAAGAGAGGCTTCAAAATTAGTTGAGAACCAGTTGTCGAGACTGAAACGGATGAAACCAGTCGCTGCGACAAATAGGAGAATTGTCGGAAAGAGTGAAAGTGAGATGAAAGCGACCACCAGTTTGGTACGTAAACGAAAACCGACAATTTTACGCTTTCTTTCGAGGAGGAGTTTTAAAAGGTTGCGCAGGATTAGAAAAATCAGTAGCAGGAGTAGGATGATGTTGATGTTGATGAGTGCGAAAACGATAACATTGCCCAAAACCGGCATATCTGCCGGCAGGTCGGAGAGGTTGATCTCAATGTAGAAAAGGGCCGTTATGACAATCGTTAAGACGATGATGATCATCATCTCCCGTCTTCTGCGCTGCCGATCCTTGTGGGCGTGGTCCTTTATTTTTTGGCCGGTTTTTAAGGTTGGGGAGGGCAAGGTTATCTCTTTAGGGTTTCGTTTAATAGTTGATCTGGAATGTCGATAGTGTAACTGTTGCTTTTACGGTCCCAAGCCGAGAGAAAGAAAAAGAGGTACTCCAGATGGAAAGGGAGGCTTACCTCTCTGATCTCAGTTTGGGTTTCAACCTGGTAGTGGCGGTTGGGTTCGATCTGGTTTTTGTGAAGTAGGGTGATCTCCTGGAACTCAGCTGCAATTTCAACAGCTTTTCTGTACGATGTTGTTTCAATTGGTTTGCTGTTTGATGTGGTTGCTACAGTGAATAATTTTTTCAGGTTGTCGTAATCTATGTTGTGGGTGTAAGTGTTGCTACTAAGTGTCCGGTTGAATTTGACCAGATAGAGGTTAAAACTGTTCACGGAAACCTTTACGTTCAGCGATATTTTTTGTGAGACACCGTTTAGAAGTAAAGATTTTATCTCCTTATCAAAGGGGTTGGCAACTGCTAATGAGAGGCTGACTTTATCGCCCTCAGAACTAATGATAAAGTCCTCAAGGTAGGGTGGGTGGTCGACTGCAAACTCTATTTGTTTTTTGTCAGCGGCATGTAATTTGCTGAGTGGTAGTGGTGAGGCAAGTGATGAAAGGCCGAGGATTAGGCTTATGATAGTGAGCCTTTTAAGCTTCGTCCAACATTTAGATGTTGGCGATGTTTTTTGTTTTTTGTTCATCCGTCAGATGTTTCCGACTAAATTTATGTGTGGAATTAGTTGGTAGCTCGTACGCTCTCTACGGATTAAGAGTTTGGTTGTAGATCATCGGTTATAATACTTGCAGGTGGAGTGAAAAGCAAGTTAAATAGTTGCTCTGTAAGTTGTGGTCTTGGAAGTAGAAAATGTGTCGCTAGGTATGTAAACTCCGGTAAATTAAAAGCGAGGTTCAACCTAGTGGGTTTACTCATGTTGTATAAAAGCGTTATATAATGTCCTTGACAGTTATCATTTTTTTTGCTTTACAAGGGAGTTATCGCTGGAAGATAAAAACTCGTTTTGAAAATAAGTTTTTTTGTATAATTTTAAGGTGGCTAGTAGAGGCTTAAGAAATGAGGTGTCGCCAGCGTAAAGTTTTCTGCGAATCCATCAATTTTTGACGCATGGCAAGTTGTTTGCTATGATTGTCTGCTAACTATCCATATCAAACGTAAAAAGGGGTCTACAAATGAAGAGAAAGTGTTTGCGTGTTCTGGTACTTGTGTTGGTTGTCATGATGGCTTGCTCATCTGCAGTAATGGCCAAAAAGAAGAGTCCTCTGGCGAAATGGAAATCGACTGTTGATACGTCGGGGGCCAAATACACCATGAAGGTTTCTAACATCTCTCATCCTGTTATTGAAGGGGTTGCTGCCGGTTACCGGGTGCGTAACAGCTTGTGGGAGAAGAGTAATGGTCAGATTGCGCTTAAGTACTACCCTTTGCATCAGCTCGGTGGTGAAGTTGAAGTTCTCAATATGTTGAAAACCAATACCGTTCAGGGTATGCTCTGCTCCTCAGTTGCGGTTACCAACCTGGCTCCGAGCATGGGTATCATTAACCTGCCCTTCCTGATTAACTCTTTTGATAAGTTGGATAAGTACATCGCCAGTCCTTTGTGGCAGCAATTTCTTGACGGTATGAAACATCAGGGGATCCTGGGTGTTGATATCACGGGTTATGGTAACTATGGTTGGGCTACCGTTGACCCGGTCAAATCCTTAGCGGATGCTAAAGATGTTAAATTTCGCATCGCTGAAGCTGCAGTCCAACGTTCACTCTATAAATCGTGGAACCTTCATCCTGTAGTAATGCCTTGGCCCGATGTTTCGATCTCCTTGAAGCAGAAGGTTATCACTGGCCTTGATCATACTCCGATGGTTTGTAATATTACCAAGAAATTTGAAGTTTGTAAGAACTTCACTACAGTTAACTACGCTCAGGGGCTTTTCATCTTCTTGGTAAATGAGAAATTTTATAATTCTCTGCCAGCTGACCTGCAGAAAGTGCTTATCAGTGTTATTAATGAAGAGTGTGCTAAAACTCGAGTTTTGACTCGTAAACAGGAAGCTGACCAGATTGCCAAGGCTAAAGCTAATGGTATTCAGTTTTATGAGCTTCCGGCAAACGAGATGGAAACTCTTCGAGTTAAAGGGGACTCGGTTCACAAAGAGTGGTCTGGTGAGATTGGCGCCGACTATCTCAAGAAAGTTCAAGATCTCATGGGTTATAAACGTGTACTTGACTACTAAATTGTAAGGTTTACAGCAGGAGCCGGGGGCGAAAATCTCCGGCTCTTTTTTCTTTCAAAAGATTGTTCGGAATTTACGTTGTCTCATTTAGGATTGTTTTTATGATCGCTAAAAGTTTTAAGGCTATAGACAAGGCCTTTTCATTTTTTGAAGAGTGGACCATCTTTATTGCCGTGATGGTTGGCCTCATTTCACTCTTTGTGAATGTCGTGTTACGATATACCATCCATTACTCTCTGGCCTGGTCGGAAGAGTTAATTCGTGAAATTATAATTTATACTACGTTTATTGGTTGTTCTGCGGCATTAAAGAATCGTTCAATGATCAGGATTGACGCTTTGCCACAAATTGTTCCATTTCTTAAAAAGCCGCTCGATTATTTCAGTCATGTCTGCACGTTGGGGTACAGTATCTTAATGTGTATCCTTGGCGGGCAAATGGCGATGTTGCAATATGAAACCAACCAGAAGACGATTATTATAGGGATTCCGTTGGTGATACTTTATGCAATTCTCCCACTGATGGGGGGGATGATGTTGGTCAGAACCGTGATGGCGATTTGGGAAGATTTCACCGGGAAGAAGGTGAATGAATAATGGATAGTTCATACATCATCATTATACTTTGTCTGTTGGGTTGTCTCGGGGCGACCGTTCCGGTCTTTATGTCGCTCTTTTTTACCAGTATCTTAGGTTTCGTCTATTTTACAGATATGCCGATCTTGATGCTGGCCCAAACTCTGTTCCGCAGTATGGATAACTTCGCCCTAGTGGTGGTACTCTTCTTTATCCTCTGTGGTAATATCATGACATCCGGCTCAATTGTTGACAAACTTATCAAGGTTGCCAATGCGGTTGTCGGGTTTTTCCCCGGAGGTTTGGCAATGGCCGGGGTGCTTGCTTGTGGAATGTTTGGGGCAATCTCCGGTTCGACCGTAGCGACAGTGGTTGCGATCGGTGGTTTTATGATCCCGGCCTTGATGGAAAATCAGTACGATGAGAAATTTAGTGTCGGGATTATGACCACTGCCCCCATTTTAGGGGTTATTATTCCGCCCAGTATCTCAATGATTCTTTATTCAATGGTCAGTAACGATTCGCTGGCGGCACTTTTCATGACTGGCTTTGTGCCCGGCCTTATGATTATTGTCGCGATGTCAATCTACTCGTATTTTTATTGTCGTAACCGTAACTTTAAACGGGCACCTGCACCATCTTTTCAAGAGTTAAAAGCTGTATTGAAAGAGGGTTTCTGGGCTTTAATGTTGCCGGTTATCATCTTTGGCGGGATCTTCTCAGGAGTTTTCACGGCCAACGAGGCCGCGGTTGTATCTTGTGTTTATGCCTTTGTTGTTGAGTTGCTAATTCACAAAGATATGAAGTTTAACAAGGTTAAGGATGTGGTGGTTTCCTCGGCTGTGACCTCGGCAACCCTTTTGATCATTGTTGCCGGTGCGACTGCTTTTGGCCGCTATCTTACCTTAGAGCAGATTCCGGCAATGATAGCTGATGCAGTTATCAGTCAGGTGGACTCGGCCTGGGCCTTTCTCTTGATTGTGAATGTGATGCTTTTGATTGTCGGAATGTTTATGGACATCATTTCCGCAACCTTGATTCTGGCACCGATACTGCTGCCGATTTTACCAGAATACGGTATCAATTCACTCCATTTTGGTCTGTTGATGACTGTTAATCTGGGTATTGGTTACTGTACTCCACCCTTGGGGGTAAGTCTCTATATCTCCGGGGCGCTGGTTAATCGCGGGCTGATCTATGTAACTAAAGCGGTAATGCCATTTTTGGCAATTCAGATTGCAATATTATTGATTCTGACCTATTGGCCGGATTTGGTGCTCTGCTTGCCGAGATTGTTCTACGGCTTGTAGTCGATAGGTTTTGTGTCAATGTGAATAATGCTTTAGATCTGTTTATTAGTACCTTACAGGTTGTTTTCTGTTTGAAAAAACAAGAAAATGTTCTGATAAGAGTCCTTATTTGCGGGCCGAAAAGGTCCTTTTGGGTTGCGGGATTTGTTCCCGCATTAGAATTGGAGAGTTATTATGTCAGTACGAATATTAGTTCCGGTTGATGATTCAACGGCAGCACATCGAGCTTTGGAATATCTCATAAAGATGAAAGATCAGATCTCTATGAAAGTGAACCTGCTGATTGTTGTACCGATGTCTCAACTCGAGTATCACGGGTTTCAACAAGCCCAGTTAGAGGCGATCACGGCTCAGTCGATTGCACATTGCGAGAAGATTGTAGAGAAACATCGAGCCGAGCTGGAAAATGCCGGAATTCCTGCCTTTACTCGAGTTGAACGAGGCAATCCCGCTGAGGTGATCTGTCGCGTGGCTGCGAGTGAGGGGGTGGATTTTGTGGTGATCTCACCTAATGGCTCCGGTAAATTATCAAATATGATGTTTGGCTCAGTTGCCAATAAAGTTGTTCAAGAATGCCATCTGCCGGTATTTTTATTGCGTTGATATGTGACTGAAACTACCTGAAGTTAAACCCAAAAAGAGGCCAGATCATTGTGATCTGGCCTCTTTTTGGGTTAGGGGTTGGTTAGGGGGGCATACTTTACCTGTTAAGTCGTGAACCTGAGTTTGTCTCCCTCAACTCCGACCTTAACAAGATCTCCATCTTTGACCTTATCTCCCAAAATTTCATAGGCCAGGGGGGTTTCAAGATAGTTTTTCAGGGCGCGTTTAAGCGGACGGGCACCGTAGACGGGATCGTAGTTGGCTGCGGCGATGAAACTTATGGCGGCGGGCTCAAGTTGCAGTTTAATCTCTTTTTCGGCCAAGCGTTTCTCCAGATGAGCAAGTTGAATTGTAACAATTTTTTCAAGGTCGCTGAGTTTAAGGGTATGGAAAACGATTATGTTATCGACACGGTTGAGAAACTCTGGTCGAAATTGGGTTTTAAGAGCACCCATGACCAGCTTTCGCATTGCTTTGAAACTGTTTCCTGACTCTTCTTCCTGGAGGTTTTCGAGAATATGGTGGCTGCCGATATTTGAGGTCATAATAATGACGGTATTTTTGAAATCGACGACCCGGCCATGAGAGTCGGTTAGGTGGCCCTCATCCAAGACCTGGAGCAGGATGTTGAAGACATCATGATGG
>DAOWHJ010000167.1 GCA_030641485.1 Pseudomonadota bacterium | reverse complement strand
TGAACCGTTAGAATTAAGTGAGGTAGTTTAGAGTTTTCTCCCCTGAGTTATACGTGATAGATGATCATTTTTTTGAGCCAACACCTTTACTTATAAGGGCGATCGTTTAGACTCGGAGTGTACCGCCCCTTGCGGGTGGTCCTGAAGAGTCTCTGGTTGCTAATATTAAGCCTAAGGTTCAAGGGAAGCACCTACACGGTAATCTGGGGGGGACTTAAAGGGATAGCCTTTTAGGGTTGTTCCGGGCCATGCTGTCAGGTTGTGTTTTGCATAACCTGACGGTCTGTTTTTGCGTTTATAAGCGGGTTATGACTCATGTCTTTGCAGCAGGGTCCAGCCCGATTTAAAATAAGTTTTACCCGATTGAGAAATTATAGAGATAATCGAAGAGCTGCTCCGGGCCTGTTTGTCTTAATACAGGTGTTGGGTGCGGATGTACAATAAGAGTCTATTGTTGGGCAATTTATGAAGATGTTTATAGGTTTTTTACGAAAGCTAAGATTATAAAAAGGGGTTGGATTAGACTAGAGTTGGGTTTGAGACTACTTTAGTTTTTTTAGGTTTCCTCTTTAACGGCTTGTGAACATTGAAGTAGAGCTGATTTTAGATAAATTGTAAGTTTAAAAGCTTTCCTCAGTATAGATTGAGCTGCATTGGCGGCTTGGCTTTTGAATTGAGATTGGCAAAAGTTTACTGCTGGGAGTGGATTTCCGTCTCTCTCGAGCTGTTTTTTTTACCTTTCTTCGGTCTCTTTTTTACCTCTCCTGTTTTTTTCATTTC
Source organism: Pseudomonadota bacterium (assembly GCA_030641485.1). Lineage (GTDB taxonomy): Bacteria > Desulfobacterota > Anaeroferrophillalia > Anaeroferrophillales > Tharpellaceae > Tharpella. The sequence continues at coordinate 25,390 of DAOWHJ010000167.1, read as the reverse complement.
GGGCAGTATTTACTCATGTTAGGATAATGTTATAAGCCGTGTTGCGATTTTGCAGGGCGGATAATTTTCTGTTATTTTTTTAACAGAACGTGACAGCTACGTTTTTGGCGTTTTGCTCCAAAATTGTGGTCTGGGCGTAAATAAAGGGGTGTTAAAGTATGGAAGTGTCTGTATTTACAGCTATTGTTATAGCTTTGGGGGCGATGGTTGCGAGTTGTTTTATCTATCGTAAATTTCTGGAAAAGGGTCAGGCTGTTTCTCGTAAAGAGGCTGATTTGATGCTGTCTGAAGCTCGTAATGAGGCTGATCTGTTACGTAAAGAGGCCGCTTTGCAGGCTAAAGATGTTGTGTTGAAGGCGAAACTGGATTTTGAATCTGATATGGCTGATCGTCGCAAAGAGATGCAGACGTTGGAGAAACGTTTGGTCAATAAGGAGGATAGTCAGGAACGTCGAAGTGATAACTTGGATAAGAAGGATAATGACCTTGGCCGTCGTGAGCAGAGTTTGAGCCAACGTGAAAAGAATGTCCAGACTAAAGATGAAGAAGTTCAGAAAGTTTTGCAGCAGGAGCGTGATAAACTTGAATCAATTGCCGGGTTAACTCAGACTGAAGCGAAAGAGACCTTGATGACGTTGATGGAGGATGCGGCAAAGCATGAATCGGCTAAACGGGTAAAACAGATTGAGGATGAAGCGAAAGAGACCGCTGAGAAGCGTGCCGTTAAGATTATAGCTCAGGCGGTCCAGCGTTATGCTGGTGACTACGCTACCGAACGAACAGTTTCGGTTGTGAATCTGCCTGGGGATGATATGAAGGGGCGTATAATTGGTCGTGAAGGTCGTAATATTCGAGCTATTGAAGCTGCTACCGGGGTTGATTTGATTATTGACGATACCCCTGAAGCCGTTATCGTCTCATCTTTCGACCCTGTACGTCGGGCCCTGGCGAAGAATGTGCTTGAGCGTTTGATTACTGATGGTCGTATCCATCCGGCCAGAATTGAAGAGGTGGTCAAGAAAGTTCAGGCTGAAATAGATCAAACTATTAAAGAAGCCGGCGAAAAGGCAATTTTTGACCTCGGTATGCACGGTATGAATCCAGAACTTGTGCGTATGATTGGACGTTTGAAGTATCGTACCAGTTATACTCAGAATATCTATGAACATTCACTTGAGGTTGCCTTTATTTGTGGGATGATGGCTGATGAACTAGGCCTCCCCAATAAAGTGGCGCGTCGGGCGGGGCTGCTGCACGATCTTGGTAAGGCCCTTGATCATGAAATTGATGGTTCGCATGCGGTTATTGGGGCAGATTTTGCCCGCCGTCATGGTGAGTCTCCAGAAATTGTTCAGGCGATTGAGGCTCATCATGGTGATGTTGATATTAAGAGTCCTCTTGATGTTCTGGTTCAGGCCGCGGATGCCCTCTCTGGGGCACGTCCGGGGGCGCGTAAAGAGATGCTGGATGCCTATATCAAGCGCCTTGAAGCTCTTGAAGATATTGGTAACTCTTTTAGCGGAGTCGAAAAAACCTTTGCCATTCAGGCTGGTCGTGATGTCCGGGTGATGGTGAACCATGAAGATATTTCAGATGAAGATGCCGTTGTTTTGTCGCGTGATATTGCGAGCAAGATTGAGAAAGAAATGACCTATCCCGGCCAGATTCGAGTAACGGTTATTCGTGAAACCCGGGCCTTTGGGATTGCTAAATAGTTGTGGTCAAGCTACTTTTCATCGGAGATATTATTGGTCGTCCTGGTCGCCGAGCGGTTGCTTCCTTGTTGCCTGGCCTTAAGGTCGAATATGATTTAGACCTGATAATTGCCAACGGTGAGAATTCTGCCGGTGGTTTTGGTATTACCCCAAAGATTGCGGATGAGCTCTTTGGTCTAGGGATCGATGTACTTACCAGTGGTAATCATATTTGGGATCAGAAGGAGATTGAAGGTTATCTGCGTGAAAATTGCAGGCTTTTGCGTCCGGCCAACTATCCGGTTGGAGACCTTGGTCGGGGGATGGTTGTCTTAAGTCTGGATCAACGCCCGCAGATTAAGGTCGGAATTGTTAATCTGGCTGGCCGTGTTTTTGTTGGTCCAGCGGACTGCCCATTTCGGGTGGGCCGTGAATTGGTTGAGGAGTTAAGGTCTGAAGCAAATATTGTTGTGGTCGATTTTCATGCCGAAACGACCTCTGAAAAAAATGCCCTGGCTACCTACCTTGATGGTCAGGTCTCTCTCTTTGTTGGAACCCACACCCATGTCCAGACTGCTGATGAGCGAATTATGCCCCTGGGAACGGCCTATATAACTGATGTTGGAATGGTGGGCGGGCGCAACTCGATTATCGGTATGAAACCAGATCGCGTGATCAAAAAATTTCTTGATGGGAAACCGCAACGTTATGAGGTTGAAAAGAGTGACCCCTGGTTCTCTGCAGTTGTTGTTGAGGTTGATGAAAGTAGTGGCAAAGCCCTGTCTATCAGGCGTTTGCATATTCCCGCTTGATTGTGTATATTGAAAGGGTGGTCTTATGATCACTCTTTTTTCTTGCTACTTTGGGAGGAGTGCTGATGCGAGTTGGTGATTTACAGCAGATTATGTTGCAGACCGATACCGTTGGCAAGGTTCAGCAGCAGGGTGCGCATGGGGCCGAGGTTGAGCAGAGTAAACTTGCCGCGCAACATCTCGTTGATGCGAAGCAAAAAGAGAAACAGGTGCAAACCACTGAGGATACAGTTCTCATCAAAGACCGTGACGCGCGCCGCCAGCAGGAGCAGTCTCAGTCGAACCAGGATGGTACTGGTAGTGGTAGTGGTGAATCTGAAGATGATAACCCGGCAGGTGAAGGAACGTCACAATCATTACGCTACACCGGTAAGCATATTGACATAAAGGTATAACTGCACCAGTCTTTACTCCTGGAGGCGTAATAATAATGCTTCAAGCTCACGTGTACGTTTGGTCGTGGCCTCGCGGCTCAAGTCAGTTAACTGACTTGAGCCTTGCAAAATCGTCTGGCTACTAGCTAAAAGGTCGGTGAAGAAAGTGCTGACAAGTTCATTGCATTCATTGATGTGAGGTCGGATAAGGGCGTATTTTAGTTGTTCCCTATAATTTTTAAGCCAGCGCGGCAGCTCCCTGTGAGCTGCCGTTTTTATTTGCTGGCTATATTCCTGACCGAGAGTGAGTTGTCGTCTGAAGCGAATTATTTTTCGGCCTAACAATTGTGCCATATCGTAGATTTTATCGATCATAGCAAAGCGTTCCTCAGCTTCACTACTCAGGGTGAATAGTGGGATATTCCCCCCAATTTTTACTGGTAAAGGTAATTCATTTTGTTGGATTTCTCCATGTTTGACAAAATTTTCACAGAGAATAAAGAGTGGGGCACACCCTTTAAGCAGGCGTTCATTAAGTTCTAAGTGAAGATTGTTGAGAAATTTAATGGTCTCTATCGTGGTTTTTTCCTGAATCTTAACTGGTACTGTAAGCTGGAAGTGGTTGTCGATGAAACGCACGGGTGTAAGCGGGTTGCGGTTTTTTTCTGGCAGTAACTCTAGCGGTGCCTGGTAGTTGGCGATGATCTGTTCGAGTTGAGTACGAAAACTTAGCTCTTTTTTGTCGTCGAGCCATTTAATGATTTCGTTATGACCGAATTTTTCGACATCATTACAGATTCCGGTGATGATGCGTTCGGTCTCATTTAAAACAGCATCAATTTTGTTACGGTCATCAGCTTGACGGTTTAAGTCATATCTAAAGGAGTCACCCTTTTGTTCTAGTTGGTAAAGTTCGTTGTTGATCAGGAGTTTAGTGTTGTTAGCTACCTGTAGCAGTCGTTTTTCGCTGTGTTGGAGTAGGGTGTTAGTGGCCTCATTTCTGCCTAATTCTGACAGTCGGTCCAGGAATTTTTTGGCCCCGGCGTCGGCAATTTTTAGTTTTTTCTGCTCTTCCTGCCAGGTTTGCAGGCGCCGCTTGCAGGTTAGGTTAAGTTGGTCAAAAATCTCTTTTTGAGTCCAGAAGAGAGCTAGGGCAGAAAAGGCGTATTTAGGTTGGGTGAAGCCTAATTCGTTCAGTTCGTCTGTACAGCGTTGGACCATGATTTTGAGTTCATCTGCGTCGAGATGAACATCAAGGTCGAGATTGATGACAAAAAGTAGGCGCTCTTGTAACCCGAGTTGGTGCAAGTGTTCGAGGAGTTGATAATCGGCTTGGCGTAAACCTATACGGCTATTGACAACATAGATCAGAGCCGGGCTCTCGCTAAGTTGCTGGATAATGATGCTTTGATGGCTGGGGTTTGGTGTGTCTAGTCCGGGCAGGTCGCGTAATGAGAGGTGCGGCGGTAGTAGTTTTAGCGGAGCTTTGATATGGATCTCACTAAGAAATGGTGAACGAGTTTCATCTCTAATAAAGTGTCGGTAAGCTGGTTCTTCAGGGTCGTTGATTGTGAAGTTGAGCTCTTGGTTGTCGTAGTATTTACTGACTTTGTCGGCTCCGGCAGTAAGATTTTTGAGAAGCCGGTAGGATTCATTGAAAATGCCATGCTGGGTGAGATTGCCATGGACCTGATGATTCTTGATGAGTTCCCTGACTTGCAGTTGATCATCAGTTTCGAATAGAGATAGTGATGAATTTTGCAATTCATCACTAAAAAGCAGGTGAGCTGCTTTACTGAACAGTTCATTAATCACGATACTGGGTTGGAGCGTGATCTTGGCTGAGAATTTTTCTCCGGCACTAAGGGTCGTGGGGAAATTGGTCGTGATGCCAGCCCCGGTTGGTAGCAGGTCAGCTCCAGCCAAGGCGTTAATGAGAGTACTTTTTCCTGATTTTACCGGGCCAATGCAGGTTACTGGAAGGCTGAAATTTAGGCGTAATTTATTTATAGTGTTCAGGGTCTGGCGCCAACGCTGCAAGCGGTCACCACTGTCAGGCCACAGGTTTTCAAGTTGGGCCAGGATATCGTCAAGCTTTTTTGTCCTGGTGCTGAAATTAATTGATAAATTAGGCTTGGTGTTATTTGCAGTCATAAGTCAAATTGATGGTAGCGGTTCCCGCCTGTTGGCTGTTAATGCGGGCTTAAGCCCGCAAGTTAGTTTTGGTCGGGCACTAGTTTGTTTCAAGTGCTGTCCACAAACTGTCAGGGTCTTTGCGGGGTCTTATGGCACAATGATAAAAGGTATGCAAGGGTAATTAGTGAGTGAGTGATTGCTTGAAAATGGCATTTGTGATTAAAGGATGTTGTGAAAGATAGTTTTTTACTTGACAAATGAGTGGTTTGTGATGTAGAAAACCCGGCTTCAATCAGCTTGTTAGAGGGCCTATAGCTCAGCTGGAAGAGCCACCGGCTCATAACCGGTAGGTCCCTGGTTCGAACCCAGGTGGGCCCATCATTTGACAATTTAAAGTAATCTGAATTGAGGTCACTTAACTAAGTTCTGTCGGGTTAAGCTTTATGGCCTCAAAGTTTTTGAGTAGAGATGCTGCTTATTAGAAAGTTATTTATCTATATGTGTCCTGAATGTAACTCTGCCAAAGCGTTTGAGTTGCCTGGAAGCGGAAAAATAGAAGTGCACCCTTCAAGATAGGGTGCACTTTTTTTATGGCTGAGGTTTTTTCTCGATGGAATCTGTTTCAGGTATTGCAAAACCGCTTTGTCATGCTGATCTGATCGGCTATCTCGAAACATTGGTTCCCAACCGGTTGAGTGAGTCGTGGGATAATTGTGGTTTGCAGGCCGGAACTCGGAAGACCCCTCTAAAGGGGGTTCTTTGCTGCCTTGATATATCTGACGAGGTGATTGACGAGGCGCTTGCTATTGGGGCTAATTTTGTTTTTAGTAACAATCCACTCATGACTAACCCTTTGGCGAGGCTTGGCTTGCATGCGTTTCCGGGTATATTATTAAGTCGGTCTTTAGCCAGCGAGATTACACTGTTCAGTGCTCATACCAATCTCGACAGTGTTTCCGGTGGAGTCAATGACCATCTTGCAGAACTGTTGGGGGTTGATGGATGTTCTCCGATTATTCCCGGTTTAGGCCAGAGTTGCAAATTGATAATCTTTGTGCCGGTTACCGCTGTTGATCGGGTGGCAGCGGCTTTGTTTGCGGCAGGTGCAGGAGAATTAGGGGTAGGTCGTTACAATGAATGCTCTTTTCGTTCGTCGGGAACCGGCACGTTCAGGCCTGGAGTCGGGGCTGTTCCTCAGGTTGGGGAGGTTGGGAAAATCAACTTTGTCGATGAGGTGCGCCTGGAGATGACACTTGATGAGAAGCTAATTTCTCGAGTGCTTGCAGCCCTGCAACAAGCTCATCCTTATGAAGTTCCGGCTTACGATCTCTATTCAGCACGTTTCTCTGAGCCTGGTTGTGGTGCTGGTCGCATTGGCGAAATTGCCCATGAAACAGATATTGATGAGTTCTCTTTACTCGTTAAGAATCGACTTAATGCTACTTCCGTCAAATTGATTGGTGGAGGCTTGAAAAAGTGTGTGAAAAGGATTGCTCTTTGTGGTGGTAGTGGTTTTTCTCTTTACAAAGCAGCACAAATTGCCGGGGCTGATCTTTTTGTTACTGGAGATTTGAAATACCATGATGCTCGTTCGGTCTTAGAGCAAGGTGAAATCCCGGTTTTGGATGCGGGTCATTTTGCGACTGAGAGGCATGTCGTTGAGGTCTGTGCCAGATGGTGTCGTGATTTTGTCTTGGGAAATAATGTTAGTATAGAGGTTGCAACTGCACAGTCGGAGCAAGAACCCTGGACTGTTATGTAGTGACCCCTTTGGATTATTGTGAAATTAGAGTTAACAGGAGGAAGTGACGTTGGAAAAACAGATGCAGCTGCTTTGGGATCTCCAGGCAATCGATGCGGGTCTTGATGGAATTCGTGATACCCAGGAGAGCTTTGCGCCAAAACTGGATAACATTAAAGAGGATATCGTTTTACTGAGCGGTGCAGAAGCGGAATATAAGAGCGAGCTGGCGACGAAAGAAGTTGAGCGCCGTGATCTGCGAGATAAAGTCGAGCAGCTAAAAGGTTTGATTGCTCAATCCAAAGAAAAAATTGCTCAGATTGCTAACAATAAAGAGTACTTTGCTGTTTTGAAAGAGCTTGAGCATAACCAGAAACAGTTGGAGAGGCAAGAACTTGAGCTGGCTGGTTTGGTTGAAGAGATCGATTCGATTAAAGAACAGATAGCTGAAAATGACAAAGATATGGCCGCAAAAAATGAGGAGATGGCTATCGAAGAGAAGGCAATCTCAACGAAAGTTGCGACTCTTGAGCGCAAGATCAAGTCAGGAGAGCGCGGGCGTCAGACCAAGACCAAAGGTCTTGAGCAGGCTTTTATGCGTCGATATCTGCGCATTCGCAAGCGCTATAAAAATGCCGTCGTTGCCGTCGAGAATGGAACCTGCCTAGGTTGTAATGTCAATGTCCCACCACAGGTCTATATTGATCTGTTGAAAGGGCAGGAGATGATGAGTTGTCCTAACTGTCAGCGGATTATGGTTAATCGTGCTGAAGCTGAAGTTGAGAAGAAAAAGTAGTAAGAAAAAGTAGTAATATAATAGATAAGCTGGAGTCGGCTGGATGACCGCCGGTAACTGTTTTTGCAGCTACGGGAGGAAAGTCCGAACACCATAGAGCGGGATGCTTCGTAACGCGAAGTCCTGGTGACAGGCAGGCAAGTGCCACAGAAAATAGACCGCCTTTAATTAATTAAGGGTAAGGGTGAAACGGTGAGGTAAGAGCTCACCAGTGTCGATGGTGACATCGATAGCTTGGTAAACCCCATCCGGTGCAAGGCCAAATAGGTTTCATTTCTCTCATGCCTGGGAGTTAAGGCGGCTCGTCTTAAGTGATTTGCTGGTAACAGTGGATTCGGTGAAACGGGTAGGCTGCTTGAGGTTACGGGCAACCGTAATCCTAGATGAATGGTCATCTCTTTCGCGGTGAAAGGTGAAAGTACAGAATTCGGCTTACAGGCCGGCTCCAGCTTTTTAGTTTGATTAACTCCCTGAGGTTTTAATGGATATTGCAACTTTTGTCGGGATTTTAGCTGGTTTTTCACTGATCTTAAGTGCTATCTTTTTTGGTGGTTCGGTATTGCTCTTTGTCAACCTGCCGGGGCTTATGGTTGTTGTTGGTGGCACCCTAGCGGCAACCCTGTTTAACTTTCCCTTTGGTGATATTGTCACCGCATTTAAAGCAATGTTGATCGTCTTTCTGGATAAGGAAGAGAAGCCCGAAGATGTGGTCAAAGTCATGATTCAGCTGGCTGAGGTCTGTCGTAAAAAGGGGATTATGGCACTTCAGGATGTGCGTAGCAGTAATCAGGTGTTACGCAAAGCTTGTCAGATGATTGCTGATGGTGCTGAGCATGAGATGATTTCTAATACACTCGTCATCGAAATTGATTCAATGCGGGCGCGCCACTATATCCCACAGGAGATCTTTCGCAAAATGGGCAATATTGCACCTGCATTCGGGATGCTTGGTACCCTCATTGGCTTGGTGCAGATGCTCAGTAATCTGGAAAACCCTGAAACTATCGGTCCCGCGATGGCGGTGGCCCTATTGACGACGTTCTATGGGTCGTTGATGGCGACTATGTTTTTTCTCCCGCTTTCGGGAAAACTTAAAGTGCGAACCACACGCGAAGTTTTGCTCCTGGAGATTATTTTTGAGGGTGCACGTTCAATTCTTGAGTCTAACAACCCCATGATGGTTTACGAGAAGCTCTCCTCCTTTCTGCCACCCAGTATCCGGCAGGAGGTTGAGGATGAGATTTTTAAGCGCAGCAGTCCAGCGGAAAGTTCGGAGTAGGGGATTATGGAAAAACGTGGACGGGGTCATTTTTCTGAGCCGGAAGGCGAAGGTGAGAATGAGTGGCTGGCAACCTTTGCCGATTTGATGACTCTGCTGCTCTGTTTCTTCGTTTTACTTTTTTCGGTTAGCAATATTGATAATAAAAAATTTCGTTCTATCATGAATGAAGTACGCATAAGCTTTGGCAATATTGTCCCCATGACTGTGATTGAGGAGAAAGAGGATAAGGGTGACGCAGTTATAAACCTGTTGCCAAAACAGAAGCCTAAGACCGTTGCCAGCGAGCTTGAACAGATTATCAATGACGAAAAAATGAGCAGTTCGACAGTGGTTGATATGGGAGCGGATGGGGCGCTCCTCAGAGTTGGTGGCAAGGTTATGTTTGAGAGTGGCTCAGCCGAAATTAACCCTAAGGTATATTCGGCCTTGGATAAAATTATCAGTATGGCTCTTAAATACCATGAGTTTCACTTGGATATTAAGGGGCATACTGACAATATGCCGATAAGTGCGGGTAAATTTTTGTCGAACTGGGAGCTCTCAGCTCTGCGGGCGACCACTGTTTTACGCTATATGCTCAAGCGGGGAATGGGGGCTGATCGCTTAACCGCAACTGGTTATGCAGATACTCAACCATTGGTTCCCAATCTGACTTCGGAGAATCGGGCTCGTAACCGACGGGTTGAATTTCTTTTCAAAAAGCGAGTGGGTAAAGGTGATGATTAAAGTGGACCTTAAAGAACTAGTTGGTAATGATCGGCGTCAATTTTTTCGGGTTGCACCCTCGGTTGAAGAGCCGATTCTATTAAAGACCAAAGCCGGTTTTTTCCCGCTCATAGAGATCAGCGGCGGTGGTTGTCGATTGCCGATTGCGGCCCACCCGGTGATTTTGAAAACGTCAGAACAGCTATTGTCTCTGCCGGGTCGCAGTAAAGATATTGGTGTGTGCCTACGGCCTGTGGTCTTAGAGGAGAAGTCATTTGGGGTTGAGTTTGTGGATTTAGATGATGAGATGCGAGATATGATTTTCGGCTATGTGCGTACTCGTGAACTTGAACTGGTGCGCCGGTTTCGAGCTCGGGCGGTAATGGCATCTTGAAAATTAAGTATCTGCTTCAATTACTTCAGCTTCAACTCCATTATTGTTTTTAATGGTCTCTTTGGCCAGTCCTTGGCCAAAGTTAAATGCCTGCAGATTGATTTTTTCAGTTCCATCTGGAACCCGATTGCTGATTGCGGCCCGCAGGGCTTTGGCGCTTACTACTCCACAAGTCTCGCAGATGATTCCCAGAGCAACAATGTTGCTGAAGAGCTCGGTGCCAAATTTATCACGGGTTGCTGAAGTTATTGGGATTGCCATGGCGCTGCTGGTTGGGATCTGGCGGACATAGGTTGTATCAACAATGAAAACTCCACCAGTTTTTATGTCAAATGAGTATTGATCACAGGCCTTCTGACTCATTGCCAGAAAAATGTCAACCCAGGTTGCTTTGGGGAAGAAAATCGGCCCATCAGCTATGATGATTTCAGCCCGGCTCGCGCCACCCCGAGCTTCAGGTCCGTATGATTGACTCTGAACTACATTTTTATTGTCAAAAATAGCGGCTTCAGCGAGAATTATTCCAGCCGTAATCAGACCCTGACCACCACTGCCAGCCAGCCTTATCTCGATTCTTGTCTGGCTCACTTGGACCCCCCCGGTTTACTGTTTTTCAGGTTTTGTGCCGCTTCAATTATGTTGTCATACTGCTCGCAGAACTCAGGCAACTGTTTCTCTATAAGTATTCCGGTAACAATTTTCCCCTCAAGCTCTTTTGGCTCCATTTTGTCGGCTCGACTCTTATCGATTGCCACCTCTTTTTGCCATTTGAGCATGTCGACGGCGTTGCCCTTTTTATTGATGCGACCGTAAGTTGTCGGGCAGTGGGTGATGACTTCGACCACCGAAAAGCCTTTATGCAGGATCGCCTTTTTAATGATATTTTGGAGTTGTAAGGTATGGTAACTGGTTGTTCGTCCGACAAATGTAGCACCTGCTGCTTCAACCAGTTGGGAAATGTTGAAGGGCCTTTCGATATTGCCAAGTTTGCAGGTAGAGGCTTTGTCGCCATGGGGGGTGGTGGGGCTGTATTGACCTCCGGTCATGCCGTAGATGTAATTATTAAAAATAATTGTGGTGATATCAATGTTGCGGCGACAGGCGTGAATTAGATGGTTGCCGCCGATCGCGGTTGCATCGCCATCTCCGGTGGCAACCAAGACCTTCAACTCCGGTCGTGCCAGTTTCAATCCGGTGGCAAAAGGCAAAGCCCGGCCATGAGTGGTGTGCAGGGTGTTAAAGTCAACGTAGACTGGTGCACGCCCGGTACAACCGATACCGGAAACGAATGCGATATCGTTTTTATCTAAAGCTAAAGCGTCGATCGCACGCAACATGTTCCCCAAAATTGTGCCAATGCCGCAGCCAGGGCACCATATATGGGGGAATTTTTTGTTATGGCGAAAATATTTGTTGACCAGTTGCGAATTGCTGATCATCGTGTCATTCCTTTAACCGTTTTTACGATCTCATTTGGTGTAATAATCGTACCGTTAACTCGATTGAGTTTTTCAATTACCGCTTTTCCGGCATTGACTCTTAAAACCTCACGATAGATCTGGCCCATATTGAGTTCAGGCACAAGAATAGTTTTAAGTTGAGGCAGGTAGTGTTCTAAGGCAAAGCGGGGGAATGGCCACAGGGTGCCGAGTTTGATTAATCCAACCTTACGGCCTGAGCTGCGGAGTTGTTCCAGAGCCGAGCGGGCGGAAAGGACCATACAGCCGTAAGCGACAATTGCATGTTCGGCATCGTCCATTTGTTCGTAGTCAACGATACATAATTCACGAAACCCACGCTCAATTTTAGTGAATAGACCACGGATGTTGTCGCGAGATTCATTCGGGTTAGCGGTCGGAAAGCCTTTTGCATCATGGACTAGACCGGTAACGTGGTAGCGGTAACCATCACCGAAGCTGGCCATCGGAGCGACTCCGGTGGCCGAGCGTTCGTAGGGCAAATACCACTCCGGGGGCATATTGGGTTGGACCCGGTTGACTCTTTCAACCATCGACTCAGGGGGTAAGGAGACCCGGGCTCGCATGTGGCCGATTACCTCGTCCATCAGTACGATAACCGGATTGCGATACTTCTCAGCAAAATTGACCGCTTTGACAGTGTAGTGAAAGGCCTCTTCAACACTTGAAGGGGTTAAAACAATAATTGGGTGGTCACCATGCGTGCCCCAGCGGGCTTGCATGACATCGCCTTGAGATGGGCTGGTTGGCATCCCGGTTGAAGGCCCCCCACGCATAACATTCACGATTACCAGCGGGATCTCGGCCAAGCAGGCAAACCCAAGGTTTTCCTGCATTAGAGAGAACCCTGGGCCTGAGGTCGCGGTTAGTGCTTTGCAGCCCCCAATAGAGGCGCCAATGATTGCCGCAATACTGCCGATCTCATCCTCCATTTGGATGAATTTTCCCCCGTTGGCCGGTAGCCGGTCGGCCAAAATCTCAGCGATTTCGGTTGAGGGGGTAATTGGATAGCCAGCAAAAAAGCTGACCCCGGCCGCCAATGCACCTTCAGCTGCGGCCTCATTGCCCTGCATTAGCTGATAGGAAGATTTTTTATTCATTGCAATTCGCCTTTTTGAGAGTCTGGTCCGGTCGCATGTTCTTCAACGTTGATTGCAAAATCGGGGCACCGGAGTTCACACATATGACAGGCAATGCACTTCTCTGGAGCTTTGACTAAGACTTCGTGATCTGCAGTCATTGCTAACACCTCTTTGGGGCAAAATGCTACGCAAATCCCACAACTTTTACACCAGTCGGAAAATATCGTAATCCGTGGATGATTATTAGGGGTAGGTAGGTTTTGGGTTTTGCTGGTTTGAGTCATCTGTCCTCTTTCGATAAACTGTCAAAATTTAGTCGTGTTTTTTTAGTGGCTTAGATAATGTTGTCATGTTTTTTTCTTGACCACAATTTAATGTATATGACCAGTGACATATGGTTGCGGACATCACACTAGTGAGCAGGTTGCCTTTAGAAACTGTTTTTGCATACACGCGCTGGAGTTAGCTTGTCAACGGTTTTTTTCAAGCTTGCAAAATTAAATAATGACTGATAAGTAGGCTGTGGTTTGTTTTATGTTTGATGTGACCGGTTTGATGGCTAAAGGTCGATGTTACGATATCTCAACTATTTCATTGATTTTGTTTGCTTTTCAGTTATAGATCTCACGTGTGTAGAAATTTTTTTGGGGTATGGTGATGAGTCCAATTTTCGGTCTTAGGGTCTGGGTGTGGTTGTTGTTGTTCTCTTTTTTGGGCTTTCCTGGAAATGTTCTTTCGGCCACGAAAACTAGCCCCACCCGAGAAGTTCGCCGAGTTGCGGTAATCGCTTTTGCGGCTCCGTTTCTGAAGTCTTACGAAGGGCTTAGGTCGGGTTTGCAGGCTCAAGGCTACAAGCTTGATGAAGAACTTATTTTTTCGGTCCATTCAATTGAACGAGATACTACCAAGGTGGCACCGTTAGTAAAGAAAATTGTGGCGTCAAATTTCGACCTTATCTTCACCATTACAACTTCTGTAACCCAGGCGGTTAAAAATTGCATTGATGAAAATCGTTTGGACATTCCGGTAGTCTTTACCGTGGTTGCAGATCCGGTTGGCTCTAATATTGTTGCTAGCCTTCGTCATCCACACTCAAATTTTACCGGCATAAGCCATGTTTCAAAAGAGCTTTTACCTCAACGCCTACTCATCTTTAAAAAAGCATTTCCAAAAATTAAACGGATGGCAGTCTTCTTTGATCCCGGAGAAGAGATCTCAATGAGTTCATTTAATCAGCGCTATATACATCAGGCGGCACAAGATCAAGGGGTTGCCATGGTCGTCAAACATGTTTCAAATTTAGCTGAAATGCAGAGTACTTGCTTGGGTTTGACGACCGCTGATATTGATTCAGTTTTCATGTTGCCCGATGCGTTGTCGGTCGCCTACTTTGATGAGTTTTTAAACCTTTCACAGCGTTTGCAGATACCTTTGATGGTGATTGATAATATGCTGCTTAGGCGGGGCGGGGTGATCGGCTACAGTCCTGATTTTTATGATGTTGGAGTCCAGGCTGCAACCGTTGTTAATCAGATTCTTAAAGGGGTTTTGGTTGGCGATATTGCCGTGCAAAATCCAGAAAAAGTAAGACTTGTGATTTCATTAAAAGAGGTCCAGGCGCTTAATCTGGAAGTAGATGAGGACATTCTCTTGCAGGCAGATGAGGTTTTACGGTGAAAGTTAAGGTTTCTCTGTACCGCAAATTTCTTGTCGGTTTCATCCTGATTGCGGCTCTGCCTCTCCTTGGAAGTTCCCTTTACTTTCATAAGGTATTGCAGAGCCATCTATTTCGGGATGTGGCCCTCTCCAGTATGGTCCAAGCTCGGGTCGCCGGTGAGCAGGTGGCGTGGCAGATAGGGGAGATCCGAAACTCACTTGGGTTTGCGGCGACCCAATATCTGTTCAAAGAACAAGATGGAAAACTTCTTTCCTGGGCTTATCGTCAACACCAGGAGATTCGTAAAATAGTGGTTATAGATAAAGAGAACCATGTAATTGAATCTTTATCACGTTATGGTTATCTCAGCCCCGGATCCCTCTCTCCGTTCGCGACCTATAGTGATGAATATCCGTCGAGAGAGATGGTTTTTTTTAGTCAGTGGCGACTCGAACCGCAACTGGTTTTAGTCTACCCGATTTATTTACTGTCGACGGGTCAGCAGCAGGGTTATATTTACGCTGAGTTGGCGTTGAAAAATCTCTTTAATGATTTCCCACGACAAGATACAGGTCTGCACCGACTCTCTTTAGTGAGTCTGCGTGGTGAGGTGGTTGCTCATACCAATATTGAACATGTTCTGCAGGCTTCTGAGGTTAGGCATTATGACTCAGTACGCAAAGTCCTGGATGGGGTAGAGTCAGCTTTTGCTGAGTACACTAATGTTGACTCTGAAGAAGTGTTGGGGGGGGCGGTTAAGGTCAAAGGCTTGCCCCTGTTAGTTGTCAGTGAGACTCCCTTGGTCCAGGCCTACGCCCTGGCGAGTTCTTTACGCTACACTTTTATTTATGTTCTCTGCTTCTCTTTGGTTTTGATACTGCTTGGTAGTTGGTATCTCTCACGTTCAATGACGCGCCCGATTGAAACTCTTTTTCAAGCCAGCGAGCGGATTCGCAAAGGTTCACTGGACCCAGTTGTTGGGGACTTTCCAGATGATGAAATTGGCTCATTTGCACGCTGCTTTAATCAGATGGTAGTCTCTTTAAAAGAGGATAGAGAACTGCGGGAGGCGGTTGAAGTAAAGTTGCGCGATAGTGAGAAACACTATCGCACAGTTGCTGATTATGCCTATGATATGGAGTGTTGGCGCGATCCGAGTGGAAAGTTTATCCACATCTCACCTTCCTGTGAGAATGTTACCGGATACTCGGCCCAGGAATTTTATGACAATCATGCTTTGATGAATGACATCGTTGTGGATGATGATAATCATATTTTCATCGACCATCGCCATGAAATTGAACATGATGGTACATTTCGACCGATTGAGTTTAGGGTTCGTCACAAAGACGGTTCAGTTCGTTGGTTGAGTCATATATGTCGCCCAATCCATGGTGCTGATGGAGATTATTTAGGGGTTCGTGGCAGTAATCGAGATATTACGCCGCGCAAATTGGTTGAGGATTTTCTTGCCTTGGAGCGTGAACGACTTGCGGTTACCCTGCGCAGTATTGGTGATGGTGTTATAACTACAGATATTTATGGGAAAATAACGTTGATTAATCCGGTGGCCGAGACCCTGACCGGTTGGAGTAGCGAGTCAGCCTCCGGCCGACCTGTTAGTGAGATCTTTCGCATAGTTAATGAGCGTACCTATAAACCTATGGATTGTCCGGTTACTACAGCTTTGCGGGAAAACCGAATTGTTGAGCTTGTAAACCATACATTGTTACTTTCGCGTTCTGGTGAAGAGGTCGCGATTGCAGATTCTGCGGCCCCAATTATAGGTCGCGGCGGTAAACGTCTTGGCGTGGTTCTGGTTTTCCGGGATGTGCGTGATGAAAAAAGGTTGCAGAATGAACATCTGCGGAGCGAAAAGCTGGCGGCAGTCGGGGTGCTAGCTGGAGGTATCGCGCACGATTTTAACAACTTATTAATGGGTTTGCAGGGTAGTCTCGATCTTCTCCGGCTCTCCTGTGGGACCGATCCTGAAAAAACCGAGGTTTATCTGTCAAAGGCTGACAAGGCGATTGACCGGGCTGTGGCTTTGGCGCAACAGCTCTTAACCTTTGCTAAGGGTGGGGCTCCGGTCAAGGATAGAGTTGGGGTCGGCCTGTCCGCCTTGATTAAAGAGTCGGCAGAGTTTGTTTTGCACGGTTCACAAATTAAAGTTGAGTACGATATTGAGGATGTAATATGGGGGGTTGAAATTGATGCCGGACAGATTAGTCAGGTACTCAATAACCTGGTGACTAATGCTCGGCAGGCGATGTCTGATGTAGGTATCATCAGGGTGAGTATTGAAAACCATACGGTTTTAGAGGGCGATTATGCAGAGCTGAATCCTGGTTCTTATGTCAAAGTCTCTGTGAAGGATCAAGGCAGCGGGATTGCCCCTGAAATTATGCCACGAATTTTTGAACCATACTTTACGAGCAAAGAGACTGGCAGTGGTCTTGGGTTGGCGACCAGTTACTCGATTATTGCTAATCATGAGGGTCGGATTGAGGCGGTTTCCGAGGTGGGCCGTGGGACAACATTTAGTTTTATTCTGCC
This sequence comes from Pseudomonadota bacterium, assembly GCA_030641485.1. Lineage (GTDB taxonomy): Bacteria > Desulfobacterota > Anaeroferrophillalia > Anaeroferrophillales > Tharpellaceae > Tharpella. Next base: position 8,683 of record DAOWHJ010000167.1, on the reverse strand, counting down.
AGCAACTGGGGAAATTGAAGAAAATTGTGTCACTGATACTCAAAAAAAGAGAGTAAAAGTTGACTTGGATAGTGCTAAAGGCCGGATTTTGTTGATGGATGATGAAGTGGTTATTCGTGAGGTTGTCAGTGAGATGCTTGAAATGTTGGGTTATGATGTCGTTGCTGTTGCTGACGGTGAAGCAATGCTTGAAACCTATAAGGCAGCTTTGCAGGGTGGTTCGCAGTTCCGCGCAGTCCTGATGGACCTTTCGATTCCGGGTGGTATGGGTGGCCGTGAAGCGATTAAACACTTGCGCGAGATCGATTCTGAGGTGATCGCAATTGTTTCAAGTGGTTATTCTCAGGATCCGGTGATGGCTGATTTTGAGGCTTATGGTTTTAATGCCATGGTTCCCAAACCCTATAAAGTCGAATCTCTGGTGGCCGTTTTGGGTGATGATCGAGGTTCGCTCACAGAATGATGGTTGGAACTGCGGGAGTACTGCTGCTCCAGATCAACCCCAAGGTGTAAGAGACCATGATGATGCCAATGAAAAATTCGAAAAACAGGCTGATAATTGCGCCAATGACGGCTCCGATTCCAGCCTTGAAGCTCTCCCGCTGACTTTTTACCGCAAAGGTTAATTCGCCGATAAAAGCTCCGGCAAAAGCCCCGAGTAGAGAGCCCCCGGGGGCCGGAATGAAAACAAGCCCTAAAAAGAAACCTGCAAAAGCCCCTCCGATTCCGTATTTACCTGCTCCCATGACCTTGGCCCCGAAACTGGTGATGAAAAATTGGCCGACCGATCCGACTAGCATCAATCCTAAAAGTACCCCAATTGCAGAACCGGTGATGATTTGAAAGTTTGTCAACAGGGCGTAAACAACAGCTCCGATAAAGATCAGGCCACAACCCGGCATGACTGGCATTAGTGTGCCGATCAGGCCGACCAGGCAAAGAATAGTTAAGATTGCTATTTCCATGATTGCTTGCTTGTGTTACTTTATTTTTTTGGGTTCATAGACGCAATAAGGCTCTTCAGCCATAAAATTACCGGTGGCCTCATAGGCGCGTGCACGACAACCCCCACATGTTCTTTTGTATTCGCAGATGCCGCATTTGCCATCCAGGGAGTTATAGTCCCGCAAACGAGTAAATACCTGCGACTCTTCCCATATTTTTTGAAAGTTGGTCTCCAGAATATTGCCAGCATTGGCCTCAAGGTAACCGCAGGGTTGGACATCGCCGGTATGGGAGACAAAACAGAAACCGATGCCACCGAGACAACCGCGGGTAACTGCATCAAGTCCATGAGATTTAAAGGTTACCTTTTTACCCTCCTCTTTACTTCGCTGTCTTAAAATTCGCATGTAGTGGGGGGCGCAGGTTGCTTTAAGTTGTAACGGAACCTGGTCGCGTTGGTCGTAAAACCAATTTAAGGTACGCTCGTACTCTTCCGCCGGGATTTCCTGCTCTTCTAAATCTTTGCCGCGACCTGTGGGAACCAAAAGGAAAATGTGGTGGGCGACGGCTCCTAAGTCAACTGCCAGATCAAGGATTGCCGGGATTTCGGCAAGGTTGATTTTGGTGATCGTGGTGTTTATCTGAAAATCAAGGCCACTATCACGGGCAAAATCCAATGCTTTTAACGAGTTTACAAAAGAACCATCGACCTGGCGAAAATGGTCGTGGGTTTTGGCGTTAGCGCCATCTAAGCTGACACTGATTCTTTGAATACCACTGTCAATCATGCGTTTGATGCTGTCTTCATCGACCATGGTGCCGTTGGTCGCCATGACCATGCGTAGGCCAAGTTTGGTGCCGTAAGCGGCGAGATCGTAAATGTCATCACGCAACATCGGTTCGCCACCGGTCAAAATAATTACCGGTTTGCTGAATGATGCAACTGTATCCAAAAAGGCAAATGCTTTTTTGGTGTCAAGCTCCCCAGGGTAAGGACCTTTTTCGGCTGCCGCTCGACAGTGAATACAGGATAGATTGCAGCTTCTGGTGGTTTCCCAGGCAATCATTCTGAGCTCAGGGGGGGCTTTTTTGTCAGTATCGTGGGAGGTCATCTTTTCTGTTTTAGGGTGCATAGTAATTAACCTTGAAAGTTTAAGTTTTATGTAGTTGTTTGGTTGACACAATTAGCAGTTTGCACTATTTTAAGGCTCCATCAATAATAGTGTATCGTAGTGGCTTTTTGCAAGGGAAAATATGTTTGTTGCTAATCCTCTCTTTCATACTGACTGGCGGGCGATGATTTTGGCGGCCGGTTTTGGTTCTCGCCTGAGGCCACTGACAGAACAACAGCCCAAACCTCTGATTACTGTAGCCGGGGTACCGATGCTGACTTTTGCGCTTAATCGACTACGTCCACTTAAGCCCCAAATTTTAGTTGTTAACGGTCACCACCTTTCAGTTCAACTCGAAACCTTTCTGCAAAAAAATGGGGCAGGATTTCGACGGCTCGAGTATGTTTTTGAACCCGAGATCCTTGATACTGGTGGCGGGATTTTGAATGCGGCAAAGTATCTAAAAGGGCCTTTTTTTGTGACCATGAATGCGGATATTGTTACTGATATCCCGTTGGCAATGGCAGTTAAAAGGCACCTTAAAAGCCGGGCTCTGGTGACTATGCTTTTGCATAATCATTCTTCTTATAATCAGGTCGAAGTTGACTGCCATGGGAGTGTTCGAAGTTTTGGGTCAGCGCAGATAGCTTCTGGAAATCGTTTGCTGGCTTATACTGGTATTCAGATCTGTTCACCTCTTTTGTTAGATCTGATGTCACGTGAAACGGTTTCATCGTTTTCCCTGATTGCTTTTTACCGCCGTCTTCTGGCGGCTGGCCGCCTTGATCTCAAGGCTCATATCGTCAATACTGAAAAGGGATATTACTGGCGCGACCTCGGCACTCATGAAGACCTTGCGGCCATCGCGAGTGATTTAGAACAAGACCCAGCCTTAGCCGGCCGATTGGGTGTTGGTTTAGATTTTTAAGGTGTAGAATTGTTTATAATCTATAATATTGTCTTAACTTTTCTTCTGTTGCTGCTTTGGCCACCGCTTTTGTGGTATATCTATCGGCGTCAAGGAAGCCTGGAGGGCATCGGGGAACGCTTGGGCTGGGGCTGGCCGCAATCTAAATCGCAAGGATTGGGGGAGAGTCAGCCGGTATGGTTTCATGGAGCATCGGTTGGTGAAATTCAGATGTTGGTGCCGCTTGTGCGGGCTTGGCAGGAGAAATATCCCCAAACTCCCCTGCTAGTAAGTGCTATGACCTTGACCGGGAGCCAGACCGCGAAGCAGGTTTTTCCCGGAGCTCAAGTTGTTTTGCTCCCTCTTGATCTGCCTTGTCTGTGGTATCTTTTTTTTCGTCATTTCAAGCCTGCTATTGTGATTATTGCAGAAACCGAAATCTGGCCCAACCTTTTTAATTTTATTAAACGGCGCCGATTGCCATTGGCTTTGGTTAACGCACGGCTCTCACGGAAAAGCTTTGTTAATTACCAGATCTGTAATTTTTTTACCAAGGCGATCTTCGCCACGCCTGCTCTAGTGGTGGTTCAGGACCAAGTTTCAGGTGAGCGTTTTGCTGGCCTTGGGACCCCGTCCGAACGTATTATTCATAGTGGCAATATGAAATTTGACCTGTTGCCGTCTCGGCAACAAAGCGTAGAGAATGACCACCGAGAATTGTTTAAAGGGTGCTCTCAAGTGGTGGTTGCCGGTTCGGTCCATCCGGGTGAAGATGAGATGATTCTTGATGCTTGGGCCGAAGCGGTTCGTGAGGTTTCTGAAGCGGCTAAGCCCTTTTGTCTCGTTATTGCTCCTCGACATCCACATCGGTTTTCGGCTGTGAATGAACTGTTAAGTCTTAAGGGGGTCGACTATTTACGTTTTTCAGTGGTTAAGGAGGGCTTGTCAGAGCCACCCTCAAGGTTGCCTGAGGTTTTATTGCTTGATACATTGGGTGATCTAATTCATTTCTATAGCTTGTCAGATTTTGCGATAATTGGAGGGACCCTGGTTCCCGGAATAGGTGGACACAATCCCTTGGAGGCGGCGATTTTAGCCCGAGCAGTTATTCATGGGCCTCATGTCGTCAATTTTAAGGATGGGTTCAATTTTCTTGACAAACAGGGGGGTGGTTTGCCAGTTGCAGATTATAAAGGGCTGGTTTCCGTGCTTACTCACTGTTTGCGAGATTCAGGTTTTGCACGTCTTGAGGGGCGTAAGGCTAAGGCTACGGTTGAGCGTAACCGTGGAGCCGTTAAGCGGACTATGAAGGCTTTACAGGATATTGATTCGTTTCGAATGATGATGCCATCATGAAAAATCACGGGTTGTGAAATGAATATATAGTTTGACTTTTTACTCTCTGATTCGTTACAATTGAGGGATAGTTGCAGAATATTTTGGGTGTCATGAGTTAGACCCATAATGATGAACATATTTAGCGTGAGGATAAGGTTTTGACTAAAGTTAAAGAAGGACTGACCTATAAGGATGCCGGTGTCGATATTGAGGCTGGTAATCGTTTGGTGAAAAATATTGCGCCACTGGTGAAGGATACTTTCAGGCCCGAAGTGTTGGCTGATATTGGTGGCTTCGGAGCCCTCTTTTCACTGCGCACAGAGAATTATCCTGATCCGGTTCTGGTCTCTTCTACGGATGGGGTTGGGACTAAATTAAAACTCGCTTTTCTCGCGGATAAACATGACACTATCGGCATCGATCTGGTGGCGATGGTGGTTAATGACATTGTTGTCCAAGGAGCGGAGCCCCTGTTCTTTCTTGATTACCTGGCAACAAGTCAGCTGGATGTTGACCGGGCCACTGAAATTATTGCCGGGATTGCTAAGGGTTGTAAAGAGTCGGGTTGTTCACTGATTGGTGGCGAAAGTGCCGAGATGCCCGGCTTTTATCAAGGTTCTGATTATGAACTGGCCGGGTTTGCGGTTGGTATTGTGGATAAATCCCTGCTTATAGATGGCTCTGGAGTAAAAGTCGGTGATAAAATTATTGGCCTTGCATCTTCTGGCTTACATAGCAATGGTTACTCTCTGGCGCGACGGGTTCTGTTGGAAGAGAGTGGTTATAGTCTGGATGAAAAATTACCTGAATTGGAGTTAAGTGTTGGCGAAGAACTTCTTCGTCCGACTCGGATTTATGTGCGTTCGATCTTAAATTTGCTGCGTGACTTTCATCTGAAAGGGATTGCCCATATTACCGGCGGCGGTCTGCAGGAAAATATTATCAGAGTTGTACCCAATCGATGCCAAGTGCGGATTAATGCACAATCATGGCCGCGTTTGCCGATTTTTGATCTTATTGCCAAGCAAGGTAAAGTTGCAGATAAAGAGATGTTGACTACTTTTAACTGTGGTATCGGTATGGCACTGATTGTCGCGGCTGAAGAGGTTAATGACATTCTTGAACGGTTGCCCGGGCTTGGCGAACAGGGTTACTTGATCGGAGAGATTGGCAAGCTTACAGAGGGGGCTGAACCCATAGTCTTTACCTGAGGTTAATTTTTGTGGAGTTTGAAGTTATCTGATATGACGAAAATTGGGGTTTTAATCTCTGGTAGTGGTAGTAACCTGCAATCGATTATCGAAGCGATTAAAGTTGGAGAAATTGGGGCAGAAATCGCGGTTGTTATAAGCAACGATGAGACCGCCTATGGTTTAACCCGAGCTACCGACAACGGTATTCCGGTTAAAGTCATTAAACACGGCGATTATGCTGAACGTCAGGAGTTCGATAAAGAGCTGGTTCGGGTTTTACGTGAGTGTGAGGTTGAACTGGTGGTGTTGGCCGGGTTTATGCGGGTGGTTGGAACTGTTTTGTTGGAGGCTTTTCCCGATCGAGTGATTAATATTCACCCGGCAATTTTACCCGCATTTCCAGGAACTGATGGTCAGGCGCAGGCATTTGTCTATGGGGTCAAACTGGCTGGTTGCACGGTCCATTTTGTTGACGAGAAAATTGATCATGGACCGATCATTATCCAGGCTGCAGTTCCGGTCCTTTCTGGTGACAGTGAGTCTGACCTTAAAGCCCGAATTTTACGTTGTGAACATAAAATTTTTCCCTATGCAATTGCACTCTATTGTTCCGGAAAATTGCATATCGATGGTCGCAGAGTTATAATTGACGGAGTCGATGATGTTTTGCTTGCCCAACAATCTCTGATCTCCTGTCCCGGTCTGAATTGATTCTTGAAAAAATGAACAAAATATTACTGAGTTTTATTAGTAGCTTACATTTACTTGCGGGCGCCGCCCGCGCCAGGTGAATTTACGATGAACAGTAACCAGCAAAAAATGATGATTGACGATCTTCTGCGAGTTGACCGTTATGATCCAATCCCAGACCGAGTGGAACTGGTCCAGACCCATGCCTCATGGGTCTTTCTTGCCGGTGATTATGTCTTTAAGGTAAAAAAACCGGTTAATTTCGGGTTTCTCGATTTTTCAACCCGGTCGAAACGACAGTTTTGTTGTGAAGAGGAGTTACGTTTGAATCGGCGCTTAGGCGGCGACTATTATCTTAGAGTGGAGGTGGTCGTAAAACGTGATGGTGGATACTTTTTCGGTGGTGCCGGTGCCGTAGTTGACTATGCCGTAGTTATGCGGCGTTTACCTGAGACTTTTCTGATGCGTAACCTTCTGGCTCAGGGTAAGCTTGAAGATGGACACCTGGGTGCTTTGGTTACTCTTTTGCGTTCGTTTTATGAGCAGGCAAAAGTTTTTAAAGATGGACGTTTCGGAACCCGAGAGAAGGTTCGTTTTGATGTTGAGGAGAATTTTTCTCAGACCGAGATGTTTATCAACGATACAATTCTGAGGCGAGATTTCGACCGGATCGCTGAATATAGTCGAGATTTCTTAGAGCAACAGCATAAGTTGTTTGTTCGCCGGGTTAAGGATGGCTTCATTCGCGAGGGGCATGGTGATTTGCATATGGAGCATGTCTGCCTACCTCCTGACGGCCCCCCTCTAGTTTATGACTGTATTGAGTTTAACCAACGTTTTCGTCGCCTTGATGTGGTTAATGACATCGCCTTTCTGGCGATGGATTTAGAGGTTAATAATTGTTTTGATTATGCTTGCCGCTTTCTTGCGCACTGTCGTGAGCAGTTGGGTTCTCTGTTTGAGTCTGAGCTCCTATTCTTCTACAAATGTTATCGTGCTTATGTTCGCGGTAAGGTCTGGAGTTTTATTAGTTCTGACCCTGCCCTTGACAGTAGTGCCCGGGAACAGGCCCGAGACCGGGCCGGGCGTTACTTTAAGTTGGCAACCATCTATGCGGCCCCAAAACCTGTCGGCATAACTCTGCTGGCAGGGGTCAGTGGGAGTGGTAAGAGTTATCTCGGCAAGGCGCTTGAGAACTTGTGGGGAGTAAAAGTATTACGTTCTGATGTGGTTCGCAAAGAGTTACTTGGACTTGCCGGGCAGAGTGCTGCCGCCCCATTTGGGGAGGGGATTTATACACGAAAAATGACGATTGAGACCTATAGCGAATTGGCAAAACAGGCAGCCACGGTTGTTGCCCAGGGTGAGGCTGTGGTGATTGATGCTTCGAGTCTGAAACTTGTTGACCGACAACAGTTCTATGATGTTGCTGAAGCGGCTCAGGTGCCAATGCAGTTGGTGGTCTGTCGCGCCCCACGACCGGTGATCGAAGAAAATCTTCGAAAACGGGCCGCCACCGGTAGTGATGCTTCAGATGCAGATATTACAATCACCAGGCGTCAGCGTTTTGAATCACCAACTTGTTATGAGCTTGAATCTGTGTCATGGATTGATATCGATAGCCGTCAGGATCTGGTTGAACAACTCTATCGATTAGTGACGAATTAACTATGATGGCGTCGTAAAAAGCGTTTTCGGAATACTAGCATTAGACATGATTTGAAAGCCAACCAGTTCGTGATTGCTTTCATAGCTAACGGGCACTTATATCATTACCGGCAAAAATGGTTTCCGTAGTGCCGATGAGTGTCTGTTTTTTGTTTTGCTGTTATTTTCAACTAAATATGCCTGATGTGAGGATTTGATTATGGCAGTTGAGGTTGGAACTGTATGTTTTTCGCATGGTAAAGAGAGTGGACCTTGGGGGAGTAAGATAAAGTGTTTGGCTAAGGTTGCTGAGAAGTGTGGTTTCGCGGTGGAAAGTATCGACTATCGCGGGATTGCTGACCCTGATGAACGGGTGGCGAAGTTGTTGGAGTGGCATCCGCGGGTTGGTGGTCGTTTGGTCCTCGTCGGTTCGAGTATGGGAAGTTATGTGGCTGCGGTGGCGGCCCGGCAGGTTGCTCCAGATGGTCTTTTTCTGTTGGCTCCGGCAATCTCAATTCCGGGGTTTGGCCGAGTTTACGATCCGCTGCCAAAATCCGGTCAGTGTACCCTTATTCATGGTTGGTGCGATGAGATTATTCCACCGCAGATAATTATTGACTATGCCCAGCGCCATGCTCTTACACTTCACTTACTACCCGGTGATCATCGTTTAATGGAGGTACTGCCAGCTATCGAGGATCTCTTTGAAAATTTTCTCTCTTATGTCTAGGACCGCCTCACAGGGTGAAAACATCAAAATTATTCAGGTGAAAACACCGCCAAACAGCAGAATCCAGAAATATAACCCGATTTACTTTGTGAAATAGGGTTATATTTCTGGATTCTGCTTT
>DAOWHJ010000080.1 GCA_030641485.1 Pseudomonadota bacterium | reverse complement strand
CGGCTTAAAGCCCTGTATTGGAGGCATGTAAGCTTGAATATGATTCAAGCTTACATTATTATTTGAGCATGTGAGCTTTCTTTTATTGGGAAGGCTTTGTCTGGGTGAGTAGTTTCTTGATTTGCTTTAGTGGTGTTTTTAGGGTTGCAGACGACTATGGGGACTCGCATGGAGTATGCATTATTATTGTACAATCGACAAATCAGAAGTAGATTTTATCCTTGATGGGGGTGAAGACCGATTCCTATAGAGGTTCAAATTAAGCTCAGGAGTTAAGCCTCGAACCGTTCTGCGGGGATTGAATAACGTTATTGCTGATAATGGTGCGGCCTTTGGTATTCTGGTTAATCGGGGTCAACGGGTTGAGCTTTTGAGTGAGAATATCGTTTAGGTCCCGGTCAACTATCTATAGAGTTTAGCGGATTATCCTTGGGGTGATAAAGATCATTAGTTCAGTCTGGTCACTATCTTTATAATCATGACTGAATAGCCAACCGAGCATAGGGATCTTTCCGAGGATCGGAACATCCTGATTTGATTTAGTTTTACTACTTTCGATAATGCCCCCGACAACCGCCGTTTCTCCATCTTTTAAGAGCAGGGAGGTAGAGATGGTCTGGGTGTTAATTGCGGGGCCATCTGGGGTGTTTTCGCCTTTAGAATCTTTGCTGACAATCACCTCCATAGAGACCATGCCGTTATTGGTGATTGTCGGGGTGACTTCAAGGCTTAACTCAGCTTTCTTGAATTCTGTAGTGGTGCCATCTTGTGAAGTGGTTTGGTAGGGGATCTCTTGTCCCTGACCAATTCGAGCTACATGTTGGTTCAGGGCCAGCACTTTTGGCGATGAGAGGATATTTGCTACTCCGTCCCCCTGCATGGCCGAGAGTTTTAGATTGAGATTGTATTTGTCAATCTTACCGAAAATAAGCCCGATACCGCTTGTTAACCCGGTTGCAGGGAGATTGACGGCATAGGAACTATCGATAGTTGGTGCACCATCTCCACCATTTACCGTTGGTAAACCGGTGCTGCCAAGGGAGTTGTTGCCGGAAATACCATAGTAACGGTCATTGCTGGTTTTACCCCAGGAACCTCCCCACTGGACTCCCAGTTCAGATACTGATTTACGCTCAATTTTAACAATTTTGGCCTCAATCATGACCTGCTTGACGGGCTCGTCAAGCTCTCTTAATAAGGCTTCAGCTTGTTCGATACGGCCTGGAATGTCAGTGATAATTAGTGAATTAGTGCGCGGGTCAGTCTCTACAGTGCCACGATCACTTAAAATGGCATTCTCAATTTTACTAGCAACGCCATCAATGTCGGCAAAATTTACTTTGAGGATCTTCAAAACAGTGTCCTGAATTTCCTCATCAGTTTTTTTGCTTTCGGCTAAGGCACGGCGCTTCTCTTCTTGGGCCAGGTTTTCTTGAGCGAAAACCTCCAGAGGAGCAATACGGACGACATTACCGATACGTTCTTTACCTAGTTGATGAGTTTTTAAGACAATACTTAAAACCTGTTTCCAAGGAACTCTTTTAAGCCTTAAAGTAACAGTGCCAGAGACATCGTCACCCATGACAACATTGAGATGGTTGATTTCAGCTAAAAAACGGAAAACATTTTGAATGTCGGTATCTTTGAAATCGACACTTATCAGGTTGTTGTTAGTTTTGAAGGCCAGGTTTGGGTTGACCTTTTTTGGGCTCAAGTTTCGGTCAAGTGTTTTAACGCTCTCAAGGTCAGCCTTTTTCAGGGTTACCAGTAATTCATGATTCCGAGCCGATTGGGTAAAAGGTGGTAGGGTTGTGTACTTTGTGTCAAGAACTATGCGTACTTTCTCAATATCGCAGAATGAGCGAAGATGGTGGAAGCCACTCAGGTTTATGATTTTATTGACATCAACTTTATTGTAGTCAGCCCCGGGAAAGTCAATAACCAGACGCGGCGGGGCATCCAGAGTAAAGAGATTGTAGTCGATTTTTTTATCAGAGGAGTTCCTGAAGCGTAATTGAACCTGGTTATTCGCGGTGCTGGCAGTAAGGGTGATAGTCTCACTTATCTCCTGAGCCCGAACCGGGTTTTTGCAGAGGCCCAAGGCCAGTAACAGGGTCGCCAGAAAAAGGCACGCTATCGAGAGGGTTGGTCGGGTAGTATAAAGGCGCATGGCTTTACTCGCTGCAATAAATTTAAAATTAAAATCTGAATTTTGCGGGCCTGGATAAAAATCCACCTTATTTTAATAATCTGTATCTTCTTGCAATTGTAAATAACTGTCTTCATCAAGATCTCTAAGCCTGAGCGAAATAGTTCTGGTTTGTTCTTTATCGTAAATATCTAGGTAGGGTTCTTCAATGATGACTTCGTTGAATTTTATGTCTTTGACCTGGCCACTTAAATTTCCGATCATATCACCCTTACGGACAGTGTGACCAATATGTTCCGGGTCTTCGACTAACGCATAATTATTCATATCTCCCGCGAGAATAATGCCGACTAGTTGAAATTGGTTAAGAGCATATTTTTCTAAAGGTGTCAAAGGCCTTTCACTGTCGGTGGGGATTGAGCGCTCTATTTGGGAAAAATTGATAAATGGGCGAAATGGGTCCTTTCGGTCATTAGATTTGTATTCGTAGAGAACCCCTTTATTGTCAAGGGTTGCCAACTTTTCCGCTGTCAAAGGTTCAGCTTCTGGTGACTTACTTTTTTTGCCAGCCTGGACTGGTAGCGGAGATAGGGCCCAGGCCCCTGTTAAAGCCAGGCATAATCCCAAAACAAAAGCTGATCTCTGAAATTTTTTATTCATTATTTTTTCTTACTCTCGCCGGGTGCAGGTTTATCGACAAAAGTGTAGGTGACTGCTTGAAAGCGGGTTTTGACTAGGGTGTCGCCATCCTCATTTGTCTCGTAGTTACCTAATGAGTAGTTATAAATATTTACAATTCGAGGCATAGCACAGACCTGACTGAAAAAACGGCCGACAGCGTGGTAGCTACCCTTCACTTCAATGTCGATGGGAACTTCAGCATAAAAATCACGATTGCGGTTGGCTAAGGGTTGGAACAGATTAAATGTCAGCTTGGAATCTTTGCCCAGTTTAGTGATTTTTAAGAGAAGCGATGGGATCTCTTTATTATCAGGGAGCTTGTTTAATGCTTTTTTAAAAGCGATATTTAGTTTTTTGATTTCAGCTTCAAATTGGGGGAGCTGGTTTGCGATTTGCTGGGTCTGGTGCAACTTTACTTGAGCTTGTTTAAGTTTACGCTCAATTTTTTGCACCTGTTTTAACTTTGGCATATATATGAAATAAGTAAATGATCCGCAGACAATTACCAATATAGCCAGCAATATCAGGGCTCTCTTTGAAGGAGAATAGCTGTGGAGAAAGTCAAAGTTAAGATCAGCCATTTTGTTCCTCCTCGAGGGATGTTGCTGGAGAGATATTCATCTTAATTAACATATCCGGCAATGCATCTAAATCGAGAGGGCATTCAATTGCGAACCCTTTAAGTTCCAGTCCCTTAATTTCCTGTGATCGTAGTAGGGTTAAGTCGGCATTTTTGAGGGGCGTCGACTGTTTCAGGTTGTTTAGAAATGTAACGATTGTTTCGTTATCAATCGCGACTCCAGTAATAGTCAAGTGTTTGGTATTCTCCTTGATTTCGGTAAACCAGAGTTTCTCAGGTCTTTGTTGACTGAGATCCGAGAGGACAACAACCGGAGCGAGCCGGTAGCGATCAAGGTCAATTATTACTGCAATTTTCTTACTTATCTCTTCTTTTTTCTTTTTGTAGACCTCAATTTTTTTGATCACGGGGTCGAGTTGTTTAATCTTGCGGTTAGTTCTTTCGAGCGTGCTTTTAGTGTTGTTATATTGCCCATGAGCCTTGAAAAAGAGCATACTCATAACTGCAATTGCAAAGACTAAAGAGAGTGCAACTATGGATAGCTGTTTGCGAATGAACTCTTTACGGCGTTCAGCCCGTATGGGCAGGAGATTGATTTGAATCATTTGCGTATGACCTCATCTTTGCGCAGGGCCAACCCCGTAGCTATTGCGGCAACAGGCCCAATCTCTTTGATGTATTTGAGGTCAAAATGTTTTTCTGGAACCATGATATTGCGAAAAGGATCTATGAGCTCAGTTTCAATCCCGGTTTTGTCCTTGATATCTTTAAGTATGTTGTGAGTTCTAGAGCCACCTCCACTCAAAACTATTTTTTCAATTCGGCCTTCAGCAACAACCGAGGTGTGAAAAAAATCTATGGTTTTCATGACTTCATTGATGAGTGAAAAGGCAGCCCCCTTAATTGCAGATAGGGCTGTAGTTGCATCGCCTGTAAAACTGTCAAGGCAACCCATCTTTAATAGTTCAGCCTGTTCGTAGTTTAGTGAGAAGAGTTTTTGGAGTTGTTCCGTTATTAGCCGGCTGCCGGATGTGATGTTACGTGTGAAGCAGGTGACGCCACTGTCAAGAATGTTGATACATGTCAAGTTGGCACCAATGTCGACTAAAGCCACGATCTTTTTTTCATTCTCTTCGTAGTTGTGTTCGTAGGCATTTTCAAGTGCAAAAGTGTCGACATCAACTACGACCGGAGTGAATCCAGCTTCCTCAACTAGGGCGAGGTAGTCATTAATCGTATCTTTTTTTACGGCAACCAGAATTATGTCCATGTTGTCAGGATTTTCCTGGTTTTGTCCTAAAATTTGGAAGTCCAAGTTGACATCACTTATATCGTAGGGGATATGTTGAGTGGCTTCTTGGTGTATAGTTTCTTCGACAGTTTTTTCATCCATCATAGGCAGGGTGATTTTTTTTACGATGACGGAATGACCAGAGATTGACGTGCTGATTCTTTTCTTTTTTACTTTGAGGTTATTGGCGAGGTTAACTATTGTACTGACTACAGCTGACGCATCCATGACAGTTCCGTCAACAATTGCATCAGGAGGCAGTGCCGCCATGCCGAAACTGCTTAAAGTGGGTACTGCACCAGAATCCTTGAGCTCAACCATTTTTATGTAGCCTGAGCCAATGTTTAAGCCGAGCAGTGTTTTATTCTTTTTAAATAACATAAATTGGATTAGTTCCGGCTCTCCCCCAATTACCCTTTGGTAATTTGAGAGATTAAGTTCAATTGAAAGAGGAATCTAATTAACAATATCTAGTCAGTTACAGGACAACCTACTACTTGGAAATGGTTTCTGCACATAGCGTGCCAGTGAAACCCATAGCTCAGAGCTATTTTATTGTTTTTAGTTTACGGCGCGCTATTTCTGCCTGATCACTTTTCGGGTAATTGGTAATAACCTTATTGAGAATCAATTTACCGTCCGTTGCATCCCCAAGTTTAAGGAAAGCAAATCCTTGTTTAAGGAGCGCGCTGGCGGCCTTTGGGTGTTGCGGGTAAGCGGCAATTATTTCATCATATTTGATGATCGCTTCGGCGAAATCTTCAGTTTTATAATAGCACTCACCAATCCAAAATTGGGAGTTGACTTTATAGCTGCTGTTAGGGAAGGTGGAAATAAACTTTTTGAATTTATCTTTTGCAGTTTTGTAATTACTTCGTTTAAAGGAGCTGTAAGCATCGTCATAAAGAGCTTTCTCGCGGGCACTGGGAGTGGTTCTAGGCGAGATGGCCAGAGCTGGTTTGGGAAAAGATGTAGGGTTCTGCTGGCTGGTTTGACTGTTGCTTGAGCCCACCGCTTTGCCTTGCTCAAATTTTTGTAGACGTTTTTCAAAATTTGCAATGATTCCCTCAAATTCAAACTTGTCGATTGTCTGAATCTCTTGTGGGCGTGCAAGTGCATCCTCCACCGACTCGCTAATAAGCTTAAGCTCTCTCTCAAGGTTGTCGAGTCGGATGCTGGTGTCAGCGTTGAGCTTTTGTTGCGCATGCAGATTTTCGCGCTGCAGGATGGCTTGTTTTTGCTCAAGTGCATTCAGGCGCTGGTAGACAGCCTGTTCTTCGCGTTGTTGACCGGTGCTGACACAGCCGCCAGTGATGGTCACAACCAGAGCGAGTAACATAATGCTCTGGCAACGGAATTTAGATGATTTGAAATTGCTCATAAGTCTCATTTTACGCCAGCAAAATCCGACCCGGCAGGGACTTCCGGTTGGGTCGGATCTTGCCCAATTTTCAGTTGTGGATCAGGTGGAGCTTGCTATTTAGCCGTAATTGTGAAGTCTACCCGGCGGTTCTGGCTCCAGCAGCTTTCGTTAGAGTCGCTGCAGGAGGGTTTCTCTTCACCGTAACTTAAGATTTCAAAACGGTCCGGTGAAATGCCCAAATAGACCAAGTACTTTTGGGCACTGGCAGCCCGGGTCTCACCCAGAGCCAAGTTGTATTCGTTGGATCCACGCTCATCACAGTGGCCGTCAATGCGGAGGCCAATGGCTGGGTTGACTTTCAACCATTGAGCCAGTTTACCTAATGTTTCACGGGTGTCACTGCGTAATTCCGCTTTGTCATAATCAAAATATACGGGGAAGACTCGGTCGCCAATATCTACGACTCGGTCACCGATTGTCACTACCCCAGACGCGACAACTGCCGGTTTGATGATTGCGGGAGCGGGTGTGATTGCTGATGGGGTTGTCATCGCCGCCGGTTGGCCGATTTTTTCCTCTTCCAGTTCAGGTTTGCATGTACAGCTAGTGAATGCAAACAGTAGGCTTGCGGTCAATGCTAGTGCTAGTACTACTTTTGTGGCTTTCATCGGTGACTCCTTTTTGGGGGTGGCATTTAGTTCAACTTTATTGTTAAATTTATAATTTGTAGATTCTAAAACAGTGTCTGAATCACTGTACATAACCTCTTTGATTCAAAAAATCAAGCTAATAACAGTCATTTAGATAGTGTTTAGGCGAAATTATGTAGATTTTCTAATGTGCTGGGTTAATAAGTATTTTAACCGGATGAATACACAGAGTATTTTAGGAGGTAAAGTTTGCTTCTACATGTTATTTGTCAATGGATTACAGAAACCTTGTTGGTGGTGTGTGAATTGGTGTAATTAGTGGGTCGCATAAGGTTTTAATCCCGAGCTGTACTCAGCGATTGGCTGACCAGCTGGGGCCTTTTTTCTCAATTTTATCAAAGGTGATCTGTTTTAGGTTACGACCTTTTTCGTCCATAACCATAAGTTGTCTGATCTTGTTGATCTTCTTTGTGAAGAGGATGTGGCGGCCATTTGGGGACCAGCACGGAGCTTCACAATTATTGCGAGTGAAAGTGAGTTGACGGTAGCCGGTGCCATCCGCATTAATTGTACAAATTTGAAAAATTCCATCAACTCTTGAGGTGAACACAACTTTGTCGTTGTGGGCTGACCAGTCCGGATCGGCGTTGTAAGCATCTTGCTTAGTTAAACGTCGCCATGGTCCACCTGTGACCGCAGTTACGTATATGTGAGGGGTGCCGCTGCGGTCGGAGACAAAGGCGATTTGGCTGTTGTCTGGGGACCAGCAGGGGGATGCCTGGCTCGCCTGGCTGTTGGTTAAGCGGCGTAAACTTTGGCCGGTAGTGCTGTCGATAATGGTGATTTCACTGTGATCATCGTAGCGTTGCATCAGGGTCAGGTGGCGATCGTCAGCCGACCAATCGGCCGCTACATTTAACCCCTTCCGATTAGTCACCAGTACCTCTTTTCCCTTCATGAAATCAATCATGTACAGGTCAGGGTTGTGGTTTCGGTATGACGTGTAAAGGAGTTTATTTGTATCTTTCGACCATGCCGGAGAGACATTGATGGATCGGTTGCGGGTTACCTGTCTTAACTCATGACCATCGTAGTCGCAGCTGTATAATTCCTGGGCAGGTTCACCATGCAACCGCCCACAAAAGGCGATTTTCGATGTGAATTCGCCTGGTAGGCCAGTGATTTCTTCAACGACCAAATTTGTGAATTTATGAAATAAGAGGCGGATGTTTTGGGCCCGGCTGCGGTAGCGTTTTCCGATCAGCATCTTGCCTTCCAAAGTGTCATATAGGCGAAATTCAGCCACCAGAGTTTTGCCACTCAATGAGTAACCGGCTTTAATTAGAAGCTCGGCGCCAATCAATGACCAATTGCTGTAGTCGAAAGTACCGGGAGAAATATTGCAACTTTGGGGTTTTTCAAGATAGTTTGCAGTATCTTGTAAGAGCTCAAAGAAAGTTGAAAATTCAAGATCGTCAATCAATATTTTCCGACCAAGTCCGGCAATGTCGTCATTCAGGCTGGCTCCGCACAGGGGTTGGAGTGGGGCAACTGCCAGAGGGATGCGGCGCAGGTTTGGGGAGTCAAGTTCAAGATAGACTCGGGCATTGCTCAGGTTTGGAAGAGTAAAGAGTGCGGTGGTTAATATGAGAGCAATGGTTATGCTTTGTAGTGCCTTTGCCGATTTTATAAAAGTTTTTGTTTTCATAGTTTAGTTCTCTTTGCTGATATTGTTGGGGTTGAAGGTTATAACAAACTCTTCTTGAGTAATTGTTAGTTCGGTCGGGAAGGGGGGGAAGGGGTTGGCATTAACAATTGCCTGGCGCATGGCGTGATCGAAAATTGTGTTGCCCGATAACTGCTCCTCATTTTGGTTTAAAAGTCTACCGGAGGCGGCAATGGTTAAGCTTATGGTGGCTTCCAGGCCGCTGTTAAGCAGGTGCTCGGGGAGGTGCCAGTTGTGCATTATCCAGACAGTTAAAATCTGGTTGTAGGCTTGAGTTAAGCTCGCCTGTTGGGCTCGGGTTGCAGGCGAAGTACTGTTGCGTATACGTTGACGTATAGCATTAAGCTTGTCCTCTTCCCGTTGCCGGGCCAGGCGGTTTTTGATCTCATCAAGTTTGTTGCTGGTCGCCGGATTTTTCTTCTTGGGTATGGTTTTGCGACGGGCTAAAGATGACTCTTTGGCAACATTCTTAGATTTTTTTAGTGGTGGTTTTTGCTTTATTTTGAGCTTTCTTTTTCGTTTAAGTTTTGGTTTCGCAGTGGCCTTTTCGGGTTTGCTTGCTCCATTTTTAGGTTTCAGGCTACTGGTGTTTAGGTTGATCTCTAGAAGGTTTTCATTTAACATTGGTCGTTTGCGGGGTTTGAATAGGTGGGGGGGCAGAAAAATGGTTGCGTGAAGCATTAGAGAGATGGTGAGCGTTATTTTGAAAACTCGGTTGGGGCCGCTAAAGAGCGAATCAATATAGTTGAAAAGAGTTTGTGGAAATGGAATTTTAGATCGGCTTGTCATAGTAAAAAACTACTAATGATCAGGTTGCGGTCACTGTAGCGACTGCGTAGGCGGCAATGCCTTCACGGCGACCGGCAAACCCGAGACCCTCTGTAGTGGTGGCTTTGATGTTGAGCTGGCAGGGTAAGACAATTGTTTTTTTGAGCTTTGTCAGCATGGCCGGGATGTGGCCTATAAGTTTGGGTTGCTCGGCGACAATTGTGATATCAGCCGCATCGAGGTAGAAACCACGTTGCTTGACTATGGCCATAGTTTGTTCGAGAAAGTCAAGGCTGCAACGGTCTTTGTGGGCTAAGTCATGGTCGGGGAAGTGGTGGCCGATGTCTCCGGCTCCGATTGCGCCCAAGATGGCATCGACCAGAGCGTGGATCAAAACGTCAGCATCAGAGTGTCCGGCAAGCCCCAAATGGTGCGGAATTTCAATGCCGCCCAAGATTAGTTTGCGAGCATCAGCAAAGGCATGAACATCGTAGCCGAAGCCAGTTGCAAGACGGGGTTTGTGTGTGTGGGCGGTAGTGCTTTGTTGCGGGTTTTCGGTTTCCCGAAGAAGAATTTCTGCTCTCTGCAAGTCCTGTGGGAAGGTGATTTTCAGATTGTCGGGGTCTCCGAGAACGTTTATCATGGTGATCTGGGCTAGTTTTTTTGGCGGCAAGTGTTCGATCAGGGAGCCCTCATCAGTTATGTTGGTGCTCGGGTTTTTGCGCCAGTGGGTCAGGGCTTCACAAAGTAAGCCATAAGGAATTCCCTGTGGGGTCTGAGCCAGTCCGGTCTCTTCACGATTGATAGTATTGATTATGTGGTTGCCGACTATTTTTTTTACTGTAGCAGTTGGGGTTGTTGTCGGGATAGCAGTCTGATTAAAGCTGACCTTTGCCGCAACTCTGTCAATGAGATCCGTGGTGACCAGCGGGCGGACTCCATCATGGACTAGAACCGGGTCTGAGGTTGAAATGTCACTGTATGTTTGCAATGCTGCGACCCCATTGCTGACCGACTCAGTTCGGGTTACACCGCCCGCAACTACGCTTAATACTTTAGGGAATGTTTTTGTCAGGGTGCGCATTTCAACCAGGGCATCATCACTCTCTTTGGGGCCAACAATGATGATGCCAGTGACACTCGAACTCTCCTGAAAGGCTTTAACGCTCCAGATGTAGATAGGTTTACCGTTCAGGTCCAGAAACTGCTTTGCCTGCGATCCAGGGCAGCGTTGACCGCTGCCAGCGGCAACGATGATTGCGAAAACTGATCTTTTTGCCAATTAAAATCCGATTTTTTCTAATTTAGAGTGTGATTAAGAGGGTGATGCCATCGTAAACAGTTATGGGATGGCTAAGTTGGAGGTATTCTTCAGGAGCCATTTTTTCGTTTCGCGAAGATCATACGTCCGGCGGTAGTTTGTAGGACACTGGTAACTGTGACTGTAGCCGCTTCTCCAACCAAACTTTGGCCTTGATCGATCACTACCATAGTGCCGTCATCCAGGTAGGCAACCCCCTGCATCGGCTCCTTGCCCTCTTTTGAGACCATGACATCCATGGTCTCGCCGGGAAGTACAAGCGGTTTTAATGCTTCAGCGAGTTGGTTGAGGTTTAAGACCTCGACCCCCTGAAGGTCAGCCACTTTGTTCAAATTGAAATCGTTGGTTAAAATTTGGGCGTTGCGTTTTTTAGCCAGAGCAACCAGCTTTGAGTCGACGTCTTTGATACGAGAAAAGTCTTCATCCGTGATCTCAATCTGGACTTTGGCCTGATTTTGGATGCGTTTAAGGATGTCTAGCCCGCGGCGTCCCCGGGTTCGTTTTAACGAATCAGATGAATCGGCGATGAGTTGTAATTCGTGCAGGACAAACTGAGGTATGACTAAAGTGCCTTGAATGAACCCGGTTTCGCAGGCATCCGCAATGCGCCCGTCAATTATGACAGAAGTGTCGACAACCTTTTCGACGCCATGGCGTTGTTTTTTGACCAGAGAATGGATCAGGTCAAATTCATCCCCCTTTTTAAGGCCGACTTCGAGAGCGATGTAGGCGAGCAGAGAGTAGGTTAATAGGTAGAGGGTGAAACTGGTTCTGGGGTTGTCAAAAAGGTCGACAAAAGGCGCTCCTCTCAGCAACAGGTTGGCGATGAAAAGGCCAATAACCATACCAGCAAAGCCACCTATCAGGGTTCGCAAAGGGACCTTTTTTAGGCGGCTGAGCAGGTAAAAGGTGTAGCCCATAAGTGATGCGGCGATGAAACAAGCGACACAAGCGTAATCAATCCGGTCAAATTGGACTTTGGCAATTTGAAAAGAGAGTAAGGCGGCAGACAGAATGAAAAATGCGCGGATTATCAGCAATGTTATTCTCTCATTTTGTTCGAGTTTGGTTGGCTGTGTGTTATCTGCAATGTTGAGGGCCTTTTCAGGTTACTCATCATCTTTGGGGGCAAAGATTTCCTGAATCTCACTGTCGATTGCAGTTTCCGAGAGTTCGCGAGCTAATGCTAGTTCGGAGACGATTAGGTGTTTTGCGGTCTCCATCATTTTACGCTCACCAAAAGAGAGCTCTTTGTTGATGCTGATCAGGTTGAGATCTCGAAAAACTTCAGCCACTTCAACCAGAGAGCCACGCTTTATCTTGTCGTGAAACTGCTTATAGCGTTTGTTCCAGGTTTGATGTGAAAGTTTTACCTTGCGCTTTTTTAAAGTGGTGTAAACTTCGTCAATTTGCTCATTTTTAACGAGCGGCCTGAGACCAACGTTAGTGGTATTGTTTCTGGGGATCATGATGGTTATGTTGCTGTCTAAGATCACCATTATGTAGAAGTCTTGAGTCTCTTCACAAACCTCGCGTTTTTCTATAGCCTTAATTTCACCAACGCCATGTCCCGGATATACAGCCAGTTCTCCGATGTTGAAGACTCTTATTGCTTCATTTTCCATAAGTAATTAAATCCATAAGGTTGTCGTGCTGAAATAGAAGAGGTGGAGCTGACTGGTTCATTAATGTTCAGTCATTCGGTGATTATTTTCTTGGCAAAGCTAGTTCGGCATGGTAGGACCGATGCAAATATTTATATCATATTCAACAGTTTTATTCAACTCCCTATTTTAAGTTCATTTTCAGGTTGCCAATGGAATTATTCATCGTTATTATTGCTGTCGTTCTGGGGCTTGTCTGTGGCAGTTTTTTTAATGTCTGTATCTATAGAATTCCCCGTGAAGAATCAATCGTAACGCCGCCTTCACACTGCCCGAGCTGTGGTCACACGTTACCATTTTGGCTTAATGTCCCGTTGTTGACATACATCTTGTTGCGGGGGCGTTGTTTTTTTTGTCAGCAGCCAATCTCTGCGCGTTATCCGCTGGTTGAGGCTTTGAGCGGCCTGCTTTTCGGGGTTGCAGCCTTACGTTTTGGGTTGACGCCGGCATTGATGGGAGCTTGGCTCCTGATTTTTCTGTTGGTGCCAATCACATTTATTGATTTAGATCACCAGGTTATTCCTGACAGTTTTAGTTTGCCAGGGGTTGTTATCGGCCTGCTCGGGTCTTGGTGGTGGTGGGGCTTGCCTTGGTGGGAGTTTCTGCTGGGCGCAGTCTTAGGCTGGTTTTCTTTGTGGTTGGTGGCAACCGGCTACTACTATTCTACAGGCCGTGACGGTATGGGCGGTGGAGATTTGAAACTGTTGGCAATGCTTGGGGCTTTTTTAGGATATAAAGCGCTACTGCCGATAATTTTGTTGAGTTCATTAAGTGGTGCAATGATTGGTTTGGGGTTAGTTTTTTGGCAGGGAAAAGACGGTCGCTACGCAATTCCATTTGGTCCTTTTCTGGCGGCAGGCGGCCTGCTCTATCTTTTCTATGGACCCCAGATGGTTGAATTTTATTGGGAGTTTATGGTTCCGGCATAACCGGTTGCGACGAGATAGATTTCGGTTGAGGTCTTGCGGCTGGCTTTAGG
>DAOWHJ010000012.1 GCA_030641485.1 Pseudomonadota bacterium | reverse complement strand
TCGAAAGATTGGGGTCATTGCTGGTACAAGGTGCGTCAGCACCGCCAGCTTTGACCCCGTTTATGAGGGCGAAGCAAAGTTCATCGTCATTTTTAGTAACTTTATGGTGCAACGCTGAATAGTTACATTTTTACTTAGCCACTTAAAAGACAGGATAATTATTGTTATGTCTAAAATTACTCGATCAACTTATGTTCTGGTGATTGCCCTCTGTGTCGCCTTGCTTACAACTCCGCTGTTTGCGGCTGACTCATGGCGTAATGTTTTACGTTTACAGGCTGATGTCTCAGCTGGGGCTGAGCGGATTAATCCGTTTAATCTGGCAATCGATTCAGAGCGCCAGCGCTACTACGTGATCGATGCCAAAAAAGGTCAGGTTATCTCATTTGATAACTTGGGGAAAGAACTTGCCCGTTTTGATGCTGGGGGTCAGATCAAACAGCCGATTGCACTGGTGCGCGATAAAAGGGGCCGGCTCTGGTTGAGTGATCGCGGGGAAAATCAGATTTTTCGGATAAATCTGCAAAGTAAAAATATCGATCGTTTTGTGGTAAAACACCAAAAGCTTGACCTAGTGGTTCCCGATCGGCTGGCGATTGATCAAGACGATAATCTCTACATGATTGATGTCGGTAGTGGTCGAATTCTGAAATATGACGCTGACTTTACCCTGTTGGCAGAATTTCTGCCGCCTGCCGGTGGGCGTGGATTTTTTGATCTTAAAATAAGAGATGGTAAGCTTATTGCACTGGATTCTATTGTTAAAACTGTTTCGTTCTTTACGCTTAAAGGTGAGCTTTTGCAGACGGTAAAGCTTCCTCAAGAGTTGATCTTGCCGGTTGCTCTGGCGGTTGATGAAAGTAAGAACTTATACATTCTTGACCGCCATGCGCGCAAAGTTGTTGTTTGTGACAAAAATGGCCGTCTGCGTTACAGCTTCTTTTCTCCCGGTTTGTTGCCGGGACGGCTTTCACATGGTTCGGCACTCCTCTTTGACTGGAGTGGTAATCTCTGTGTTGCCGATGAGAGAAATGGAAGGGTAGAGATAGTGGGGCGTTGATTTGAATCTCTTTCGCCAAATTTTTAGTGGACTTTTTTCTGCAAACTGGTTCCGAATAGCATTTCTGTTCTGGACGGTGTTGACAGCCAACTGTGTTGCTTATGCTCTGGTTTCCGGGCCCTGTACCGATTGCCATACGATGCACCATTCGCAAAATGGCGGGGCCCTTTCGGCCTGGGGTGATGCCGGTCCCTATGAGTCCCTCTTGACAGTTGATTGTATCGCCTGCCATAGCGGAGATAATGTCGCCGGAGGTGAGGTTCCTTATGTTATGCCGGATCTCATTACTCCTGATTACGGGGGGAATTTCGGAACTGGTACTGAGGCGAGTTCAACAACCTTGGCGGGCGGGAGTTTTTATTGGGTTTTAAGCAACGATACCCGGGGGCACAATGTCGCGGGCTACTGCGGCATTGATGGAACTATGGTGCTGTCGGATGGTTATCTGCCGCCTGGTTATGCTGGAGGTTATGCGGCTGGTGATGGTACCACGCCTGGAGACGGTAGTTGGTCTTCTACTACACAAATAACCTGTGCCGGAACCTACGGTTGTCACGGAACTCATAATACCACAAGCCAGGCCGCGGCCATAAGTGGTGGGCACCACGCTCTTAGCGGCTCCTCAATTTCAAGTGTGTCTAATGATTCTACCGATTATCGGATGCTGGTTGGCATCGCCGGAGTTGAAGATTCTGATTGGGAGTTCAGGCCGGATATCAATAATCATAACCAATATCATGGGGTCGATGATCCCGGCAGTATCGACACCTCAACTATCAGCTATCTCTGCTCTCAATGCCACGGCCGTTTCCATTACAATGATGATGCGTCGGCACCCACAGTTTCGCCCTGGCTCCGCCACCCAACCAATTTTGACCTGAGCCAGGCCTCTAGCAGTGATTACGACAACTATAACGAAGATATCGGGGTTGGGGTCTATAGTCTTATCGCCCCGGTCGCCAGCGATCAGTCGATTCCGTCAAACCAAGGGGTTATTCAAAGCCAGGTTATGGACGCAGGCTCGGTTGATGATGCGATAGTTACCTGCTTAAGTTGTCACCGAGCCCATGGCTCACTGCACTACAAGGCGATGCGCTGGAACTATGCCGGGTCCGCCAGCGGGGGTTATTGCAGTGTTTGTCATACGAGTAAAAAGTAAGTTAACCTTCAACTACTTTAAGGCTCCCGCAAAGGCGCAAGATTTTTTTGAATGATTGACCGTTTTATTAGTTTCTGCCTGAAAAGAGGTTGTTGGATGAGACGTTTTTTGTTGCTGTTACTGTTTTTTCTAATGCTACTTATATCCTGTAACCATGCCGGAGAACGGGCAGTTGTTGCTCCGCATCATGCTCTAACCCCGGGTCAGGCCCGGGTTACTATCTACCTTGAAGCTGTTGGTGAGAGTGGGGCTGATTTAAGTTTTCGCCTGATTTCGGCGGCCCTCAAGGGTCGAGGGGGCTGGCAGCCCCTTAAATTGAATAGGGTTAGAATCAGTCGGCTTGAAACTGAAAAAAATCAACTTTTGTTAGGGGTCGCTCCACTGCTGGCCGATACCTATACGGAGATACGTTTGACTCTTGCCGAGGTCAAACAGAATGCCAGCGAACTTCTGCCTGATGGCACAGAGCGTCAGGTTGAGTTGACTCTGGCATCCCCTCTGGAACTTGTTTCTGAATCCAGTAGTTGTCTCTTTGTCAAGTGGCACGCGCTTGCATCAACCGTTGCAAATAGCGACTTTTTCTCAAGTTTTACGGTTCATCCTCAGCGCCGGCCTCAGGTTGCTGATCTCGTGACGGTTCTCTGTCGCGAGCTGGCGACGGTCTATCAGATAAGCCCGGATCAGAACCGCGTTGTTGCTGCTTTAGGATTGCCTATGGCCCCAGGGGAGATCGCTTTTGATGGTCGCAGGCGGCGCTTTTATGTTGTGGCCGGGCGCGATCTGTTAAAATTTGATGCGGTTACAAATCGTCTTTTAGATACGATTGCGCTGCCGCAGATGGTGACCCCGAAAGCTCTGGTTCTCTCACCTGATGGTGGTTACGCTTATATTAGTGATCGGGTCGCCAACCGGATTATAAGGGTTGACGTCGATAACGGATTTGTCGAGCGCGAGTCGATTAAATATCTGCGTCCGGGTCGACTCTTCTATTTTCCCGGTGTCCAGCGTGATCTTTTAGCCGTCTTGGCCCCTTCAGAATCAGCGGTCTACCTGCTTGACCCGATAACCTTAAAGAGAGTCTTTATCCTGCCGGTCAATGGTCGCCCATCCGGAATGGCCCGTTCGGGTGAATATCTCTATGTCAGTGACAACTCATCCGATAAAGTTGCACTCTACTCACTTAAAGATGGTCGCCTGATCGGGCTGATTAGAGTCGGGCAAGCGCCCCTCGATATAGTTGCCGAAAATAGTCGGGTTTACGTTTCTGTCTCTAAAAGTTCATATCTGTCACTCCTGATGCCGCCGCAACTTACCCCAACTCGTCGGATCCATTGTCGTTTACGTCCACACTCTTTGGCTATTTCACGCAATTGGCAGAAAATCTACGTTGCTGGTCAGAACCCGGCCCAACTTGAGGTGATTGATCTTCAATCGGGTTCTGGACTGGGGGTTATCCCTCTGCCTTGTCGACCTGATCAGATTGTTGTCTGGGAGATGTGACAATAGCTGATGGCTTGTATAAGTTATTGTTTATTTAATATTTACTAGCTGAAAATACCCACCATTTAATCCATTTACATTCCCTCTTGTTTATCACCTCCAAGGGGCATCTCGCGCCCTTTGTGTCTTATGGCCCAGTTAAATGGTTGGGCTTATGTGCGTTATTTCACCATAACTTGCTAAATCACACCTATATTTTGTTTGATCTCCGTTAAGGTGCTGATTATGAAGAGTTTTTAATTTGATTGAAAAGCTGTGAAAACATGGCATACAGATTGCAATATATAAGCGTGAAAGCAAGAAGTGAGAAATAGTACGAAGCGCTGGGTTTGGTAGCTGATAATGTAGTTAGTTGCTTGAAAGGTTACTTAAGCGTGTGTCGTTTTCATCTTGATCGAGAACGAAAAATTAAAACTTTAAGATGAGCGACTTTTACGGGAGGAGAGGAGTTATGAGGAATTTAATGAAACAGAAAAGAGAGATCTTTTGGGTTGTCTCAATGACACTGGCAGTTATGTTGATGACGGCCGGAGTTGGGTTTGCCCAGGTTACCGGGCCATGCGTTGATTGTCATACGATGCATAATAGTCAGGATGGGACGTGGATGGCACTTAATGATACTTTTGACGCTTCCGCTGCTTCAGCGGCCGGCCCTTTCAGTAAATTATTGAGAAGGGATGGTTGTCTTGGATGTCATACTGGTAGCTATACTGATGGAGATCCTGGTATTGCTGGAGTCCCCAAAGTTATGCCTTTGAATACTCCCACTTCTGGAATTCAGGATTATTTAGCTGGAGGTAGTTTTTATTGGGT
>DAOWHJ010000085.1 GCA_030641485.1 Pseudomonadota bacterium | reverse complement strand
AACCTTGCTGGGGGTCACGTAAGCTTCAACTTTATCCCCAACAACCACCGCCGGAGCTAAAGCACAGCAACCTATACAAGCGACTCGTTCAAGACTATACTCTCGATCCTCTGAGGTTTCACCTTCTTTAATGCTAAGCCGTCGCTCAAAATTTTCCAGGATAATCTCGCCACCCTTAACATGACAAGCGGTTCCGAGACAAACTTTGATCGGATTACGACCCGGAGGGTTAAAACGAAACTGATTATAAAAGGTTGCAATGCCATGCACCTTACCTACCGTTGTTTCAAGATGCTCAGCAACCATGCGCAAAGCCAAACCTGGCAGATAACCATGCCGCGTCTGAATCATCTGCAAAGTCGGTAGCAGTTGCACTGTCTCCCTGACAACTTCAGCTAACTCATTGGCTACCTCTTTTAAGACAGCATACTCTTCATCATCGATAGCCGCCCTTTCAGATTCATCAAGAGCGGCTAATATCCGCTCCAACATATTATCATTTCTCTCCATTAAAAAAATCGTACAGTGAACCTACCTGCGCTTTAGACAAGAAAAGCTGACACCGGCTCTCAAGCTCCAAAACCCGCAACAGCACAGATGCAACTTCTTTATCAACTTCCTCTCTACTATCATAACTTATAATTGCAAGGCTTCTGTAAATAAATAAAAAATCTTGTTCAGGTCCAACCAATTCAAGACCACCATCACAAACATGAATCAGATCATGACGCATCGACGGACAGATAAAATTGATGCAAAGAGGGCCTTTCAACACCCCTAAAGTACAGCCGGCAGGAGAAAAATAGTGACAATGAGCTCCTTTAAGCAATGAACTATCTCGATGCCGCCGCATCGTATAACTGCCCCCACATACCCCGACATTGAAATCTTTCAACAACAACTGACGTTCTCGTTGCAAACCAGTAACAATCTCAGGTGCCAACTGCGAACGTTCATGCCCCAGCATCTCAAGGCGAAATATGTCCCCAGCACCCCGATGACAACAGCCGGGATAAACCCCTTCAACTAAGTCAAACGACTCATCTTTAGCTTCCGGCAGGCGCTCAACCACCCTCTGACAATTACAACAGTAATCAATTAAAAAAGAACTAAAGAGGTGATTAATCAGGTCAACCACCTCTTTGTAAGCGCTTAGCCGCCAACTACAATTATCTGAAACTTCATTTGCCGACAATAAGAGTTTGCCCATTTTGACATCGATGTTCAACATATTTCGCCGACGACAGCTAACCGACCACCAGGTGTTTGTCAAGATTTTTATCAACAAAATTTTTAATGTCTCACTTTATACCTGATAGATTAAAAATTTTTGCTTGCTCTTTACATTGTTAACATTATATGATAACAGCGTCCAGATCAAACAAGCCACTTAACGTAAGCTGGCAAACAGATATGAATTATGAATTAAGAATTTGACAATAAATAACCAACTCAGGAGTATGATATTATGATCAAGATTGAAAAACACAATGAGTACTACGAAAAATACCTGACCGACTTGGCAAACCATATGGATAAACCGCAGGAACAGACAGACCCAATCCATGTTGGGGAGAAGATCAAACATATGCGTGAGACCCAGGGCCTTTCGCTTGCCGAGCTCGCCCAGAAAACCGGTTTTGAAGTCGAGATGCTTGAAAGTGTTGAGCAGGAAAAAGTAATTCCCCCGTTGGGCACTATGATTCGTCTTTCACGCGCTTTAAATACTGTTATGAGCTCCCTTTTCTCTGATCAGGACGAGAAAAATAACTACAGCGTTATCCGCGTTAACGACCAGAAGACTGCACCGCTGCCGACCGGTCGGGCCAGCTACCATAGTTACATACCGCTGGCTGCCGATCTCAAAGGTCGCCACATGGACCCCTTTATCGTTAAATTGAATCCTGAAAAAGCAAAAGACGTTGTCCCTTCAGTTCATGATGGCGAGGAACTTATCTACGTAATTGATGGTGAAGTCAAGATTACAGTTGAGGATAAGGTTGAAGTTCTTTCACTAGGTGATGCTCTCTACCTTAAGTCAACCACCCCGCACGTGGTTATCACAAATACTGACAAACCGGCCTTGATCTTGGCTGTTATGTACAGCGAATAACACACATTAATATCAGCCTGTTGTTCTTAAGGCCAACAGGCTGATATTTTCGTATCCTACCATGCTTAATCTAGCCTCACTCTGCTTTCCCGATAATAACAAAAGCTGTTTCTACTGCTGCCCGCCGATTCGCAACCCTGAAGCCGACCCACTTGATAATATTGAAGGACGTTGTAGAGAACTCCGTTTAAATCGCAAAAAACTCCCGGAGAATATCGCCTTGGCAGAAGAGATTAGTGGTGAAATTTGTTGGGGTCTGGGATTTCTCGATGATGCCGAACAACAGGCGGGCTGCCTGCTCCACCCACTCCGTCATGGCGGCGATGACCTGCGCCACTTAACCGGTTACCAGTTCAAGTGTGCGAATGCTCTCTGTCGTGAAGCAATGATTTTTGCTGAGCTTAATCAAAATGAACAACAATTTTGCCTGAGCTTGTGTCAGGAGATGGATTCGTTTACCTACTCAAGTCGCAGCAACCCTTTAATGCGGCTTCTTGCCTGGGAAACGGAGATGGTAAAACTCATCATCAGCGACAGCAATAAAGATAGTTCCACCTTTAGTGCCAGATACGGATTTCTTTGGCAACAACTTGATTTTCGTCTTGATGGATACTTAGCCTTAGAGATTGCCGAGAGAGGCGGAGTAAACTTTTTGCGTAATAACTTAGCCAACCTCACTTTATACAGAGATAAGCTCATCGTTGAACTTAAAGAGATTAAAAGTGATCTACCACCAAATGCGCTTTTAGATACTCCATTGATTCCCACCCACAAACTTGCTATCCCTCTATCACTTTCTCGACTACTGAAATTCGGGGCTGACCTTTGGGAGCTTCCAGCCCCAAGCTCCAAGCTAATTCTATCTAGAACGGAACAAACATTAGAAAAAATTTTGCTTTCTTAATCTATTTATGCTATCCGCACCAACATTGATGGCGTCGTAAAAAGTTCCGAGATCCTGCGTTGTTGAGGTTTTCCAGACACTCGACATACTATGTGTATGGTCTCGCGCCTGGAAAACCTCAACATCTTGTCTATCGAAATTTTTACTTAGCCATCCGTGACTTTTCACGAAGGCACCACATCACCCAATCCGAGGTTTACAAATGCTTGAGATCACTGTTCGTTCAACCCATATCGATGTTATGGGTCACGTCAACAATGCCAAATATGTTGAATTTTTAGAGTGGGGCCGTTGTGATGAAATTGAAAAATATGGTATTAACCTTTGGGACATGGTTAAACAGGGCTTAGGGTTTGCCGTGGTCAATTTGAATATCAGCTACCGTAAAGAAGCTTTTGCCGGTGACATTCTCGAAATTAAAACTATTTTCAGGAAAGTCCGCAACAAAAAAATCGGCATCATCGAGCAGGTTATCACCAAGCAAGGAAGTACCGAGGTTGTCTGTGAGGCTGAGGTAACTTTTCTGATTTTTGATATAAAAAAACATAAAAGTATAACCATGCCGCCAGATCTCTTAAAGATTCTATCTCAGGAACAGTCATAATTATGGAAAAAGTCCTCAACGAGCAACGTCAACTCCTACTTAACTATGGCCAGAAGATGTTGGATGATGGATTAACCACCGGGACCGGCGGTAATCTAAGTATTGCGTTACGCACTGAGAATAAAATCGCCATCACGCCTTCGGGGATTGATTACGACAAACTCAAAATTGACGATATCAGCCTGATTGATTTCAACGGCCTTCACCTTGAAGGCGAAAAACCCTCTAGTGAATGGCATCTCCACCTGGCCCTCTATAAAATGCGCCCCGAAATTAATGCTGTAGTCCACACTCACTCTCGTTTTGCAACAACTCTGGCTCTACTTAATGAGCCTCTACCCGCTTGTCACTATTTAATCGCGGTTGCCGGGTGTAAAAAAATTCGGGTATCCCCGTACGCCACTTTCGGCACAGAAGAGCTCGCCAAAAAAACCGTTGCGGCCTTAGGCGATATTGATCGCTGTATTTTAATGGCCAATCATGGCCTGATTGCCATTGGAGACAACCTTGCTCAAGCCTACGATATTGCCCTCTACATTGAAGAGGTCGCCGAGCTCTACCACCGAGCCAAAACAATTGGCGAACCAATTATACTCAGTGACATCGAGATGGATAAAGCCCTGCTCCGTTTCCAGAGTTATGGGCGCAAGTAGGTCGAGGAGAGTGGGCAGTGAAAATGCACTTCCAACTAACGCTCGTTAATTTGGAAGTTCGCTACGCCCCAAGCCAGTCGGTACAGCGGCCTGGGACGCTATTCAGGTTCCCACTATAAAGCCACAACAAAATGGTGGCGAACATTGCTTCGCTCCCATAAACGGGGTCAAAGCTGGGGTGCTGACGCACCTTGTACCAGCAATGACCCCAATCCCGGCAGTTTGAGATGGCACCTGAATAGTTACCTTGTTTTAATTAATTTTGATGGCGTCGTAAAAAGCTAGCAACTCATTCAACCGTAAAGAGAATTTACCTATGGAAAATATAATAAATTACATCAACACGGCCCCGGCTCAGGCCACGGGAAAGATCATTTTTCTCTTAGCTTTGGCTCTGATATTGGGAAGTTCAATGCTGGCTTTCATAAGTGAACTCACCCACAAACCCAGTGCCAGAGTAAACTACCCGGTCAGAAGCCACAACATTACCGGTTCGACCTGGCTCTGGATTATTATCTTTTCACTAATTGGAGGAACTTCAGTCTACCTTCCCCAAACCGCAACCATTATGCATTCTACCAATCCTTTGATTGTCGGACTCAGTGCAGGTATAGCTTTACTGCTCTTTTTGCTCTACCACTTCACCTCTAAAATCATTAAAATTAAAACCCTACATGCGCCACTCGCCCTCATCGCAGCTTGCGCTTCTTTAACTGCGGTAGTTTTTTGGTACCTACCGGCAACCTATGAGTCCTGGATGAATTTCAAAAAAGTATCGGTAAGCAACAATGAGCTCATTGCATGGTGCCTGAGTCAGGAGCAGGTTGCTTATTTTATCCATTTCCTGCTGAATTCAATCGCAATTGCCGCTCTTTTTTTCATGCTCTCTAATGCCACAGAGAAGGAGAAAAAACGTAAACAACCCCGAGATTACTATTTCAAAGCCTCAGGTTTTGCTGGAAGCTGGCTTTTTGCCGTAGTAACCCTGCAAATTATCCCTTTAGGTTGGCTCATTTATAACTTTTCGACCAACAACCCCAAAGTGCTCTTCACCCCCCAGGAAGTTTACTGGTTTGCGGGTATAGTAACCAGCGCTCTCTGCGGTTGGTTACTTCTTATCAAAATTAATAAGGATGCGTTAGTAAACTATCGTGCAACTTTTATCATCGCGCTTTTCTTCATTATCAGCTTAAACCTATTCCACTTTGGCCCGCTAGGAACAACGACGACAACCCCGATTAGCTCCGAATCTAGGGTTGAAAAAAAGCATCTCCTTACGTTGCCACCCCAACCTGACAAGCAGACAAAGAGTCACACACAAGCGGCTGCACCGGTAAAAAAGGCCCTTCTTATGAAGAAAACAGCTGTCGAAGAAGCGAAAAAATAGAAAAAGATAAAAAAGTACTCAAGTTTTCTTCCTTGACTGCCGATGGACTATTGGATATGGGAGATAAGTATGAGTGTAAGTATCAGCCACAGTCTTAATTCCAGCTATCTGAGCCTGGAAACTGCGAATGCTGAAGCCGTTGCCGGATTTGGGCAATACTCGCGTCCTCCTGCCTCAAAAGTATCCGCTAGCACCCCCATCACCCAATCTGACCCCGCAGCTACAGTAAGTTTCAGCGAAGAAGCCCAAGCCCGACAAAGTCAAAATTCTGACTCTAATACAACAAAATCTCCTGAAAAATCTGAGGCTAGAAATGAGAGCCAGAATGGCTCAAGTGAGGGACTCACAGATGAGGAACAAAGGCAGGTTGACCAGTTAAAAAAACGAGATGCTGAAGTTAAAGCCCACGAACAGGCTCACATCGCTGCTGGCGGGGCCTATGTTAGTGGCGGGGCCAGTTATGAGTATGAGAAGGGCCCCGACAACCAGAATTATGCGGTTGGTGGTGAAGTTAGCATCGACACCTCGGCTGAGAACACACCCGAAGCCACTATCCGCAAGATGCAGGTCGTCAAACGGGCCGCCTTGGCTCCGCGAGACCCCTCAAGCCAAGATCGCTCCGTAGCCGCTCAAGCCACCCAAGCTGAAGCCCGGGCCCAAAGCGAACTACGTCAGAAACGTAGCGAAGAAGCCGAGGGAAAAAGAGAACAAAATGGCGCAACAGAAATCAACCCTGCCGCCAACAGCCAGGAGAATGATCAAACCCTGCCTAAAACCGCTACCAACCCAAACAACAGTCAGCAAACAGATAACCAGCATGTTGACCTACAACCCAACCACCTTAACAAAACCGCTCAAACCGCCTACCAAGCCACAAACCCCATCTCAACCCAACGCCCATCATTGAGCGCTTTTGCTTAAAACATAAAAAAGGGTTGAATCTCTATCATTCGACAAAGACCCAACCCCAAGTATCGGCAAGTACGGGATAAAACAACTACATCATTTCAATAGCGCAGGCCATGGATACGCCACCGCCACCACAAAGGGTAGCAAGGCCAAGAGAGTTACCCTGTTTTTTCATACCATAGATAAGAGTAGTGATAATTCGCGCTCCGGTGGACCCAACCGGGTGGCCGAGGCCAATTCCAGAACCATGAACGTTAGTAATCTCCCGATTGAGACCCAACTCTTTTTCACAACCTAAGTATTGACCGGCAAAAGCTTCGTTAAGTTCGATCATCTCGAAATCATCAAGAGTCATACCGCTTCTTTTGAGCAGGTCTTTAACCGCCGGCACCGGCGATAACCCCATCACCGAGGGATGACAGGCCCCCCGGCCAGTTGCCTTGATTTTCGCCAGAGGTTTAAGGCCGAGTTCTTTCGCCTTCTCCGCCGACATTATAATCATTCCAGTAGAACCATCATTTATACCGCTAGAGTTACCTGCGGTAACCTTACCGATCTTAGGTATAAAAGCCGACGGCAAAGATGCAAGTTTTTCCATGGTCATGCCGGGTCTGAAATGCTCATCTTGGTCAAAGATAAGCGGATCTTTCCTCCTTTGCGGAATCTCCACAGGGACAATTTCATCCTTAAAAACCCCATTCAGAGTCGCCTTCTCCGCGGCATTATGGCTTCTTAAGGCAACTTCATCCATCTCCTCGCGGGTAATACCCAAATGTTGGGCGATAAATTCCGTGGTGTGCCCCATAATATAGGGTTTACCGACAAACATACTCAAAGGCGCTTGGGTTTCGTCAACTGGGCCATCTTCAGGATGCGGAATTATGTGTGAACCACAATGTAAGGCGTGAATCAGATTATCGACAAAGGTATGATCCTGAAGCCTACATCCCCAACGGGCACCGGGAACACTGTAGGGTATGCTGGACATATGTTCGGTACCGCCGGCGAGAATAATATCCGCCATGTCGGCCTGGATCATAGCCATTCCCGAGATAACCGCCTCCATTCCCGAGATACAGACCCGATTGACCGTAACCGCTGGCACAGTATCTGGAATCCCGGCTAAAAGAGCCCCGACCCGGGTTGTATTCAGGGTGTCGGCAGACTCAACGCAATGCCCATAACGAATATCATCGATCATTGCAGGATCAATTCCGGCCCGCTTGATCGCCTCTTTCATAGTAATACTTGCCAGCGTGGCAGCATTCAAATCTTTCAGGGAGCCGCCAAATGCACCGATAGCAGTTCGGCAGGCAGAAACAATTACAACGTCTTTCATAGCAAACCTCTTATTAGTTTTAAGCCAAAAGTGTTTTGCCAATAGTCATGATCTCGGCTTCTTTGGTTCCTTCATAGAGCTCAAGGATTTTGGCATCGCGGTAGAATTTTTGCACTTTGTACTCATTGATATAACCGTATCCACCATGAATTTCAAGAGCAGCATTAGCACAAAAAACAGCTGTCTGACCGCTGTAATATTTAGCCATTGCGGCCAAGGTAAAATCAGGAGTGCCTTCATCGTAGAGCCAGGCGGCTTTATAGACCATATTGCGGGCGGCTTCGATACGGATTGCCATCTCGGTCAGTTTGGCCTGAGTCAACTGAAAATCACCCAGAGGTGAACCGAAAGCGGAGCGCTCTTTCGCATAGCGAATCGCTTCGTCAAGACAGCCCTGCGACAAACCAACCCCCTGACCGGCAACCATAATCCGGGTCATATCAAAAAAGTGCATTAACTGATGAAAACCGCGCCCCTCCTGACCAACTAGATTCGCCTGGGGTACGCGCACATCCTCAAATGCCAATTCTGCGGTATCACTGGAGCGGATACCCATCTTACCCTTGATTTTGGTTCGAGTGATCCCCGGCAGATCCGCCGGGATAATCACCAAACTGTAGCTGTTATGCTTACGTTTCGCTTCCGGGTTGGTAATTACCAGAGTAACCATAAAATCACAGACGGTGCCGTTGGTAATAAACATTTTGCTGCCGTTAATAACATAATCATCGCCATCTTTAACGGCACGGGTTGTCGCCCCAGATACATCAGTACCGGCATTGGGCTCGGTAAAGGCCCCGGCACTGATCGCGGCACCACTACAGACCATACTAATATATTTCTTTTTCTGCTCTTCAGTGCCGGAATGTAAAATCGCTTCACAGCCAAAAGAAGCCGTAATGACACTGGTACAGATGCCCATATCGACCCGGGCAACCTGCTCGGCGATTAAGGCTTGGCCCAAAACTCCGAATCCGGCCCCGCCATACTCTTCCGGAGCCCAGCTTCCGATCAAACCCAGTTCTGCCGCTTTTTTGATTATTTCCGGCGTATATTTCTCCTCTTCATCACACTCAGTTGAAAATGGTGCAATTTCGACCTTAGCAAATTTATAGGTCATATCCTGTAGCAGCTTCATCTCTTCAGGTAATCTGTAATCCATCTTAAATCTCCTTAAAATACGGTTACGGGTTCATCACATAGGTGTTATTTAATACTTTCACACTATTTTGCCAGACATTTTGGAAACGCTTCATATTTACGACAGGTTTTTTAATCATTTCCAGGCACAACTCCATTTGTTTTTCAGTGCTCCCGGTTTTAGAGTAAATCTGCAGAGCATATTTGGAAAAATCCCTGATCATAAAATCAAATATCTGGTCTAAAAGATCATCTTCAAGATTTTCAATTTTTGACTTTTCAATGATCAACTGACCATAAACTACCAGAGTAAAAAGTTCGCCAAGACTTAAAAGAAAATCAAGATCTTGGGACTGTTCCTTACTCGGTTGGGCCTTTATGAGAAATTTTTTGAGCACTTCAATCTGCTCTTTGAAGATATCAATATTGGGCAGACTTACACTGTTGTAGGCGATATTATAATCATGGAAGCGAATCTTACTTAAGCCTTTGGTGGGACCCTGATTAAAGAGAAAATCATCATTGGCAGGGTCATTACGTTGAGGAATTTCCACAAACTCATCTGGGTTGAAAAAATAGTTGGCAGTAAATTTTATGATAAGCGCCAGATTTACATGAACTGTGCCCTCAAGCTTAGGTAGAGCCCGAATATCATAGGTCGCATTTTCAAAATAGAGATCTTTTTCAAATCCCTTCGCCGCAATAACGTCCCAAAGAAGATTAATAACCTCTTCGCCCTGGGTCGTAACTTTCATTTTGACCATAGGATTAAAGAGCAGGTAGCGCCGATCTTCAGAAGATGCCGACCTCATGTAGTCAATAGCCCTTGAAGCAAAAAGTTTCATGGCCGCCAAACGACAATAGGCATCCGTAAAAAACTGCTGTATATAGGAGAAATCGGTAACGAATTTCCCATAAAGATTGCGACTCGAGGCATGATTCAAAGCCTCGTAGAAAGCGTGAGCACAGATACCAATGGAGCCAAAGCCTAAGTTGAATTTGCCCACGTTAATAGTGTTCAATGAAGAGTCCCAAGCCTTGCTACCAGTAGAAAGGATATCGGTTTCTCTAATTGGATAATCCTTAAGGGCATATTCAGCGACATAGCTCTGCCATTCAACAACATTTTTCACAAGATCGTAATTTTCATGTTTAGGATCTGCAACGAAGAATACATATTCATCAGTCTCAGAGTTTTTCGCAAAGGTTGAAACCAAAGCCGCCTCATTCGCATTACCAATGTAATATTTGCTCCCATCCGCGACATAGCCACCTTCGGCTAGAGGGGTCAGCTTCATTTCCGAGGAGTAGAGATCTGCGCCATGCTCTTTTTCGGAAAGGCCAAAGGCAAAAATTCCGCCCTCTTCCAACAGAGATGCCGTCTTTTTCTTGACCGCTTCATTATCGCCCATCCAGATCGGACCTAAGCCCAGAATTGTTACCTGCCAAGTGTACCAATATTCGATACCATAAAAACCTAAAATTTCACTATAATCACTATTTCTGGTCGTATCCCAACGGGCATCTGGATCTTGGCTGTATTGAGACGGGGTCAGCAAGGTCGCAAAAATTCTGTTTTCCTTGATAAATTCAAGAAAATCAGCGTACCAGACCCGCTCATAATTATCTTGCTTTATCTTTTCAAGACCCTTATTCTCAAAAAAATCGATGGTTTTAAGCATTATTTCCCGAGATTTTTGATCAAGGTGCCCATATTTCTCTTTTTTTGGATTTAAAATCATTTTCATTCCTCCTTTGAATCAAACCAACGTCAGATTCTGGGATAACCATTAACAGAAATAATATTTTCAGCCAGCCGGTCACGAACAGAGATTGTATCAAATGGTGTCATCCGGCAAAATTTATCAAATAGAGCAAGTTGTTCAGCTAACTGCCCGGGAGCAACCACTACACCAAGAACCTCACGCCCCCAGACAAGAAGGCGATCCATAGCGGCCGGAAAATAGTTTAGAAGAGCCTGCGAACGCCAGTCATCAACCGTGAAAGAGCCCTTTTCAAGACGCAACAGAGTACTCTCAAGAGCATAATACTCCATAATCATATCGGCGAGCAGAGC
Source organism: Pseudomonadota bacterium (assembly GCA_030641485.1). Lineage (GTDB taxonomy): Bacteria > Desulfobacterota > Anaeroferrophillalia > Anaeroferrophillales > Tharpellaceae > Tharpella. The sequence goes on along the minus strand of DAOWHJ010000085.1, from coordinate 39 downwards.
TAGCAATTCTTGGCGTTCTCCGATATCTTTTAAATGTTT
>DAOWHJ010000076.1 GCA_030641485.1 Pseudomonadota bacterium | reverse complement strand
GTTTTTTGATACTTCTTGTCACCTCACTGATATTAAGTGTCAATGAGCGCAGATAGAAAAACAGAATGGTCAAGACAAGTGAAGTCCCACAGAAACCAAGCAATAAACTGAATGCTACAGAATTTATTATCACTCTTTTTTTCTTCAGCATTACCTCTTCGATACTTGATTGAACGTTGCCATTTTTGGCAATTGCCAGAACACAGTAATTTAGAGGTTCAAAATGAATTGCATTCACGTAAAAACCCAACCCGGTACCATCACTACCTGTAAGTTCCAGATATTCAGTATAAATTCCACTTTTAGACGCATTTGAGCTCAACTCAGAGATCGCTCTGGAGACCATAGTTGTACTAGCTAAAACATCTCGCATACGGTTATCATTGGTGGCTATCAAGGTGCCAAGATAGTCAAAAATTGCAAAATTACAATTCTCATCACTTAATGCTGCAATGCCTTTTATAAAATCATTTAATAAAATTGATCTTTCACTACCCGTACTCCCCTCTCCAGATTTATTGTAGATTCGATTCAGGTGACTGTTAAGATCGATCGTATATTTCAAGTGCTTAAAAGCCATTTCCTCAAAGACATGAGCCTGTGACTGCAAATCTTTGCGGTCCTGAGTATAGTTCTCGACCTCAAGGTAGACAAAGAAACCGTAGCCGACAATCCCCAACAGGGCCAGACCAAAAAAATAGAGCCCCAACAGCTTTATTCTTAACGATACATTACGAAAATATTGCAAAGAAGAGTAACGCTTAAACATTCCCACTAAATCAAACTCCAAACGCTATTACCTACTACCACAACTAACAGAATATTTTACTCAATACCATTATTGATGCCATCATAAATAAAGAGTCCCAGACTGCTGAAGCAGTCATATATTTAAAAGTAACTATCATGTCACTTTTAATAATTAGCCACAGAATTACATAAACAACCACGGACAAAAACACTTTGTTTGTATGAGTCTGTGGCTAAAAAAAGTTGTTACTTGCTAAGCATTTTCAGACCACTACGGTGGCCACATTAGTGGTCTGAAAATAATTTTTTCGACACCATTATCATATAACCCATAGTTGAGTAATAAGTAAATAGCTGTTTGAATTTGACTGGAAGTTTTTTTTTAGGTATAGACTCAAGCAAAAACAATCAAACAAGTCCCAAAAAAAAATGAGCAACCAGAACAACCCTACAGGCCATAAGATACTACTCTCCTCAACTTTGCTTTTAATCGTTGCGGTTCTAGTTGCAATCCTCTACGGTCCGGGCCTTAAGTACCCATTTTTTTTTGATGATTTTAACAGCTTGATGAATGATCAGGGTATAGTCAGCTCGCAGATCAACAACTCGATTCCGCACCTGGAGTCTCTAGGTAAACACCCCTTGCGGCCAAGTCGCAACCTGACCTGGATTAGCTTTGTCGCAAACTACAAGCTATCAGGAATGAGCCCGGCTGGTTTTCGCTGGGTCAATTTAACTCTACACAGTTTTTGCACAATTTTAGTTTACCTCTTAATTGCCCTGCTCTGGCCCAAACATAGCTTGTTGCGCCCAACGAATACCAATGAAACAGTTTGCTGGCCGGCCCTCGCCGGGACAATGTTATTCTTATGCCATCCGCTCGCCCTGAATACCACTCTTTATATCAGCCAACGTTTTGGCGCCCTAGCTACCACCTTCTATCTACTGGGCTTCTATGCTTGGCTTAAAGGAAGGGCAAAACCGCAACAACCAGGCCCACAATGGCTCTGGTTTATTGTTGCCGGCGCCGCTTTTTGGGCAGCCATGCACAGCAAAGAGATGGCCATCACCTTACCCTTAACTATTTTGTTTTACGAAATCTATGCTGCACCCCCTGAGACTAACACGATCCGCAAAAAGCTAACCCCCATCATGCTGATCTTACTCATTCCCTTGATGTTTCTCTTTTTCGCCTGGCAGATTGGACTTTTCAATCAGACTTGGATCAATATCGGTTTTCGGTCCAAACGCCTATGGTCACCCAGCATTCATTTCTTAAGTGAATCCAGAGCTTTTTTTCACTACTGGAAACTCCTGCTTATACCACTACCTGAAAGCTTAAGCCTGCACCATGAATTCCAACCCAGCCCAGATCATCTGGACCTTGGAGCTCTGAGCGCAGTCTTCGGTCACCTGGCCCTACTCATATTTGCCTGGAAGATCCGCAGAAAAGCCCCCCTGGCAGGTTTCGGTATCGTCTGGTTCTATCTCGTACTAGGCCCACCCTACCTCTTTCTTCCGCAAAAAGAGCTCTTGGTCGAATACAAAACCTACCTTGCTGCACCAGGTGTTGCCATTCTAACCGCGGGTCTACTGACCGCCATTAATGACATATCAGAGCGGCGCAACTGGCTCCAAATCCGCTATTTTATTTATGCTATAGTCGGCGGCTGGATCTTTTGCTTAACCATGATTACCTATCAGAGACAAACTATATTCCAAAATCCGATAATGATCTGGAGTGATGTCCTGGAGAAATATCCCGACAGTCGCAGGGCATTAAACAACCGAGCCGTCGCCTGGCTTAAACAAAAATCCCCGCAGAAAGCTTTAACTGACCTCAGCACCCTGGTCGCAAACCACCCTGAATACGCTCGAGGATTCGAAAACCGGGGCCGTTTACGTCTCTACCTAAAAGATTACAACGGTGCACTTGCAGATTTTGATCGGACTTTAACCCTGCTCCCGAACGAACCTGAATTGCAGCAAACCATAAGAGAAATTGAAAAACTTAAGGAATTGGCCCAGAGGACAATCGGCCGACCCCCTGAAAACTTAGAATAATTTTAGCCACAGACTCACACCGACAAAGGGCTTTTGTCCGGAGTTGTCTGTGTGAGTCAGTGGGGGCCTGTGGCTTAAGAAAAGCGGTTACTTGAAAAGTTAGAACTCAGCAAAAATAAGTTTGGACTTGACTTTAACCTTAACCCCATCGTATTGACTTTTCAATACGATAAGATAATCACCTAAGAGTAGATCATGAATCTTGTAAAAAAGTGGCTTAAAAAGAACAAAAGTAACTCCTTATTTACCCGAGACATAATAAAAAAGGATAACATCGTAATTGGGGCTTACAGTTATGGGACCCCGCAAATCCATCGCTGGTCCAAAGAGTATGGGGTAACTATCGGCAAGTTTTGCTCTATTGCTGACGACGTTCATCTCCTGGTTGACGGCAACCACCGGAACGATTGGGTCAGCACCTACCCCTTTGGCCGCATGCTGGAAGGTTTTCCAAAAAACAGTAATCATCCAATAGGTAAAGGTGACATTAAGATTGGCCATGATGTCTGGATCGCTCGGGGAGCCGTAATTCTTTCGGGGGTCAGAATTGGCAACGGAGCGGTTATTGCGGCCGGAGCTCTGGTCGTCAAGAATGTCGCAGACTACGAGGTTGTCGGAGGTAATCCGGCTCAAAGTTTAAGTTTTCGTTTTTTGCAACCGCAGATTGATGCCCTTTTACAAATCGCCTGGTGGAACTGGCCACTCACTAAAATAGAGGCCGAGATTATTTTTTTAGAGTCTGCTGATGTAGACAAATTCATCGAGCGCAACCTGCCCTCAGCCAACAAACATAACAGGACCCAATAAAATGCCGGAAATTGCCTATATAAACAACTCCTTCACACCTTTAGAAGATGCGACAGTTTCAATAAATGACCGGGGTTACCTTTTTGCAGACGGAATTTACGAGGTCGCAATTACCCGCAACCGCAAACCTTTCCTGCTCAAAGAACATCTTGACCGGTTGCAAAAAAGTGCTGATGCGCTTCTGCTTGAGCTGCCGCTCTCACTGTCTGAGATCGGTGAAATAATAAAGGCAGGTATAAACCAGGCAGGTTTTACTGAAAGTATGGTCTACATTCAAATAACCCGAGGGGTTGCGCCCCGACGGCACAACTACCCTGCAGACATCAAATCCAAATTGACAATAACATTCCGGGCCCGCCCTGAATATGCCCCAAATCTCTTTAGCCAGGGAGTCGCGATCATCACTGTTCCGGAGATCCGCTGGAGTCGTTGCGACATAAAAAGCATCGCTCTGCTGCCAAATATCATGATGAAACAGAAAGCTGTTGCGGCTGGTTGTCAGGAGGCCCTGTTTGTCTCAAAAGGGGGAATCATTCGTGAATGCACAACCGCCAATATCTTCATCGTCAAGAACCAAACCCTCCTCACCCCACCGGCCAATCAGCATATTCTGAATGGAATTACGCGATCGTATATTTTACAACAGGCAACTATACTAAATATAAAATGCATAGAAAAAGAGTGCTCAATCGATGAACTTCACCAAGCCGATGAACTCTTCATCACGAGTTCGACAATTGATCTGCTACCAGTAATTAAAGTTGATAATCTTGTGATCAATAATGGCAAGCCTGGTCCTCTAAGTCAGAAAATCAAAGGTTTTTTTTAATTCAGCTAACCCGCAAACGCCAAAGCGCAGAGAATCACAAGTAACACAGGGACTTATCGGTTTATCATTTATGCATCCAAATTTGCCATTAAAACCAAAAGAACAGATCTCTCGTAGAAAGATTGTACTCTCTGCTGGCACCCTCTACACTATGGATCTTGAGGATATCTTCGAAATCTCAGCCGAGTGTGGCTTCGATGGGGTTGAGTTGATCATAAATACCATCTTTGAGAACACCAGTCCTCATAGAATCGTTGAAAAACTACTTAAATTGAGCCCGATACTATCGATTCATGCCCCTTTCTTTAAACTCCACAACTGGGGCCACGGCGGCACATCTTTGGTCAAGTGCATTGAACTGGCACACGATTTTGAAATTCCGCTGGTCAACTTCCACCCACCTTTATGGTTGCCACCTGAATTTGTATTCTGGCGCTGGTTTAACAAAATCGATAACTTTCAGAACCTGATCAACGATAGCAAGGTAATTATCACAATTGAAAACATGCCCTATGTCGGCAACCGCATTCGCTTTAATCCTAATATTTTAAAAAAATCTGGGGACATGCTATCTTTCATGGAAAAACATAATCTTTTCATGACCTTTGATACAACCCATATCGGCTCTCACAACCCCAACTTTCTCGGAGAGTTCCAACGTCTACTAGTTAGCGGTAAGGTTAAAAACATCCATTTCAGTGACTATGGCCACATGCGCGAGCACCTCTTTCCCGGGCGCGGCATTCTCCCTTTAACTCGTTTTCTCTACATGCTTAAAGAACGCAACTATAGTGGGGCATTAACGCTTGAGTTAAGCCCAACTGAACTCCCGAAAAAACGTGAATTAATCGTCGAAAGCCTTACTGAAATCAGAGAATACTTAAGGAGTGAGATAGGGTAGGTAGATTAGCAGGTGAAATCAGAAAAAAGGCGGGTTAATATTTCGACCGCCTTTTTTCTGCCATGACCCCGTTTAGAAACGTCATCTACTCAACTGTTAAAATTTCAGTCAAATTATAGAGTTCAAAAAATTGAAGTAATTTCTTAGAGACATTAACCAGTACCATATCCCCTTCCCGCTCACTCATTTTTCTCTGAGCGCTAACTATGGATCCTAATGCACTGGAATTGAGATAGGTTACTTTCTCCATATCAAGTACCAACTTTTTGGCACCAGCATCAATTGCGGCAGTCAGATCTTGAGAAAACTCATCCCAGGTTTCAACATTTGCAACATCACCTTTTAACGCCAATTTCGTTTCCATCAAACTCCTCCATTAAACTGCTATTACAAAAAAGCTAAAAAT